>JANMYI010000648.1:0-1944 GCA_031381955.1 Burkholderiales bacterium | reverse complement strand
CAGCCCCAATTCGCAGCCGCGCAGTGGAGCCGGCGCGACATTGAAGACCTCTTGTTCTTTGGCGTGATCGGCGTCGTGCTGGGCGGGCGCATCGGCTATGCCATGTTCTACAAGTTCGACCACTACCTGGCGTACCCGCTTGAAATCCTCCAGGTCTGGAAGGGCGGAATGTCGTTCCACGGTGGCTTGCTGGGCGTGCTGTTGGCCATGTGGTGGTTTGGCCGCAGGCGCAAGCGGCATTTTCTGGAAGTCACCGACCTCATCGCCCCGTGCGTGCCCACCGGCCTGGCCAGCGGGCGCATCGGCAACTACATCAACGGCGAGCTCTGGGGTCGCGCCGCCGATGCCTCGTTGCCCTGGGCCATGGTGTTCCCGCAATCGGGCACGGCCACGCCGCGCCACCCGTCGCAGCTCTACCAGTTCGCGCTCGAAGGGCTGCTGCTGTTCGTGCTGCTGTGGTGGTTTGCGCGCACGCCGCGCCGCCTGGGCGAGGTGTCGGCGGCGTTCCTCATCGGCTATGGCGTGCTGCGCTTCACGGCCGAGTACTTCCGCGAACCAGACAGTTTCCTGGGCCTGCGCGCACTGGGCCTGACGCAGGGCCAGTGGCTGTGTGTGCCCATGGTGCTGGCCGGCGTGGCGATGTGGGTCTGGGCGCGAAAGCGCAAGGGTTAACCGGAAGTTGAATGCGCCAAATTTTTCTCGACACTGAAACCACCGGCCTGGACGCCGCGGGCGGCGACCGCATCGTTGAAATCGGCTGCATCGAAATGGTCAACCGTCGGCTGAGCGGCGAGCGGCGCCACTACTACCTCAATCCCGAGCGCTCCAGCCACCCCGATGCGGCCCGCATCCACGGCCTGACCAATGAGTTCCTGGTCGACAAACCGCGTTTCGCACAGGTCGCTGACGAGTTGCTGGCTTTCCTGGCAGGGGCCGAACTGGTGATCCACAACGCGCCGTTCGACCTGGGCTTTCTGAACGAAGAACTGAAACGCCTGGGCCGCGGCCCGGTGCAGGCCGGCGTGGCCGGCGTGCGCGACAGCCTGCTGCTGGCACGCGAGCAGTTCCCGGGCAAGGGCAATTCGCTGGATGCGCTGTGCCGCCGCCTGGAAGTGGACAACACCCACCGAACCCTGCACGGTGCCTTGCTCGATGCTGGCTTGCTGGCCGAGGTGTACATCCGCATGACGCGCGGGCAGGGCAGCCTGGTGATTGAACATGCCAGCGAAGGTGCGGCAGCGTTGCAAGCCGCCGCGATTGACCTGCGCAGCTTGCAGTTAATCGTGATCGCGCCCGATGCGGATGAACTGGCCGCGCATGAAGCCGTGCTGGCGAGCCTGGACAAGGCCAGCAAAGGCAAGACGATCTGGCGCATCAGCGTGGCATAATCACAGGCTTCCCGGCGCCCGCTGGCAAGGTATGCAACGGGCCGCTTGGGGCGGTTAGCTCAGTGGTAGAGCACTGCCTTCACACGGCAGGGGTCGCAGGTTCGAACCCTGCACCGCCCACCAGTAAAATCAACGACTTGCGGCGCTTTTGGGCGCCGTTTGCGTTTCAAGTGCTAGAAAAGTGCCGGAAATCGGGCCTGGCTCGAACCCGGTCACGCCCAATTTGTGGTGCCCGCTCAGTTGCCCGTTGGTTGCTGGCTGGCGAGGGCCGGCCCATTGCTGTCGGCGTCGGTAGTGGCAATATTTCCACTCAAGTGCTCCACCGGTAAGCGCTCACATGGTTTAAAAAGTGCTTGCAACCATGTCGCGTGAGAGCCCAGAAGACGCCGCTTGAATGCGTGAAGGCGTCACGCCTGTCGGCGCCGATCCAATATTGACCCGGGGATGGACGCTGACCGCGTGACGGTCAACTGTGGATAAGTGTAGGTCTAGGCCTGGTTAGTCGTTGGTTAGTCGTCCTCCTCGATGCAGTGTTGTTCGCGCGGGGGAAGACGCG
>JANMYI010000650.1:0-6375 GCA_031381955.1 Burkholderiales bacterium | reverse complement strand
CGTAGCGTGCGTCGATCCGCGCGGCGCCGATCACGTAGGCCACGATGATCAGCAAGTAAACGAGCAACAAGCCTTGTGCCAGGGTCCAGAAACTGAAGCGCAGGCCACCACCGCAATCGCGATCCAGCTCGCAGGCGAACCATGGCACAACCAGGTTCACCACCAGCCACACCAGCAGCAGCAGGCCAGTCAGCAGGCGCATGGCCTTCCAGTGCGCTTGCTGGTGCGGGTTCTCCATGCGTCGCATTCTGCAACACCCCTTGGCCGGCTTTGCCCTTCGATTGGATGCATCCAGTGCGTTGCGCGAGGGGAGTAGACGGGTTATGTCGGGGTTTACCAGCGCCGTAAGGCGCAGGTCAGCGAAACCTAAAAAATCAGCCCGTCGGATGAAATGGGGTTCAACCGACATTCATCACAACGCTGGAGACATCAATATGGCCATGGCCGGTAGCAGATCAATCACCGCAGGCGATCCAAATCGAGCAATGACTGCGGACGAAAAACGCGTCATCTTCGCCTCATCGCTTGGCACCGTTTTTGAGTGGTACGACTTCTACCTTTTCGGGGTGATGGCAAGCATCATCGCTGCCAACTTCTTCACTGCGTTGGATCCGTCCACACGCGACATCTTCACCTTGCTGGCCTTCGCGGCAGGCTTTGCGGTGCGGCCTTTCGGTGCCATCGTGTTCGGTCGATTGGGTGATCTGGTAGGCCGCAAATACACCTTCCTGATCACCATCTTGATCATGGGCTTGTCCACGTTCTTGGTGGCCTTCTTGCCGACGTATGCAACCTGGGGCATTGCAGCGCCCATCACCTTGATTGCGCTGCGGCTGCTGCAGGGCTTGGCACTGGGCGGCGAGTACGGCGGCGCGGCCACCTACGTTGCCGAGCACGCGCCGCAGGGCCGGCGCGGCAACTACACCTCCTGGATCCAGACCACCGCCACGGTGGGCCTGATGCTGGCGCTGATGGTCATCCTTGGCACCCGGCTTTATCTGGGCGAGAAAGAGTTCACAGCCTGGGGCTGGCGCATCCCGTATGCCCTGTCAGGCATTTTGCTGATCGTCTCAGTGTGGATTCGACTCAAGCTCAATGAGTCACCAGCGTTTGCCAAGATGAAGTCAGAAGGCAAGACATCCAAGGCGCCGCTGACGGAGTCGTTCGGCCAATGGTCCAACCTCAAGATCGTGATCCTGGCACTGGTCGGGGCGACGGCGGGGCAGGCCGTGGTCTGGTACACGGGCCAGTTCTATGCCCTGTTCTTCCTGCAAACGTTCCTGAAGGTCGATGGACCGACCGCCAACGTGCTCATCGCTCTGTCGCTGATCATCGGCACGCCGTTCTTCATCTTCTTTGGCACCTTGTCTGACAAGATCGGCCGCAAGCCCATCATCCTGGCGGGTTGCCTGATCGCGGCACTCACTTACTTCCCGCTGTTCAATGCGCTCACGACCTACGCCAACCCGAAGCTGCAGTCGGCCATCCAAAAATCACCTGTTACGGTGGTGGCCAAGGAAGCTGACTGCAACCTGATCCTCAACCTGACAGGCACGGCGAAGTTCACAACGGCTTGCGACCTTTCGCGCACCTTCCTGGCGAACGCTGGCGTGAACTACGACAAGGTCATCGACAACTCGGCGCAGGTTGCCACGGTCAAGGTCGGTGACAGGGCCATTGCCGGATACGACGGCAGAGCAGCCACCGCCAAGGACGAAAAGGTTCGCTTCGAAAAGGAAGTGCGTGAAGCGTTGACTGCGGCGGGCTACCCGGCCAAGGCCGACCCCATTCCCGCAGGCAGCGGCAACTGGTGGATGATTATTCTGATCCTGACAATCATGGTGATCTACGTCACCATGGTCTACGGTCCCATCGCAGCCATGCTGGTGGAACTCTTCCCCACCCGTATCCGCTATACCTCGATGAGCCTGCCGTATCACATCGGGAACGGCTGGTTCGGCGGATTCTTGCCGGCCATATCGTTCGCCATCGTGGCCGCGCAAGGCAATATCTATAGCGGCCTGTGGTACCCGATCATCATTGCAACAATGACCTTCATCATTGGTGCCATCTTCATCAAAGAAACCAAGGATCGCGACATCTACGCAGACGACTGAACCAGTCCACAGGTAGAAGGCCCGGGCCCGCTGGCGGCCCGGGTGTCGCATGCGGCCGCTGCTGGCCTCATGCGACACCTCAACGCAATCACAACTGCCACCCAATGATTAAACTGATACTCGGCTTCGCGGCGATGGCCGCGATGTTCATCTACGTCTTGGTCAAGTCGGGCGCCGATGTCGACATGGGCGGCGAAAAGCACAGCGTCGATGTGCCAGTGGATGGCCGCGGCGCCGCATCGGTCGCGGCCCCGCCCGCAGCGCGGGCTGCCTCGAGGTAGCTTCAGCGCAACTTGTCGCGCGCTCTTGCGGTGAGCATGCGCGCCACTTCTTCGCCACTGCCCTTGGTAACAACTCGTGTGTACTCAGGCAGCAGGTCGAGCAGGTCCTTGCGGTTAAAGCATTTTTCCAGCTTGAGCGTGAAGAAGAATGCGCGCAGGCCCAGTACATCGACCGCGGTGTCGTTCATGAACCGATGCGCCAACCGGAAGCGTTCATTCTCCGCGGCCGGGTCAAGGGCGGGCGCTGCCGCCACCGAAGCAACTTCCTGTTCAGGTTCAGGCTGCCGTGGTGTCACACCTTCGAAGACGGCGACAATCAAACCCAGCTCGGCAAGCTCCTGCAGAAAACGCTCCGACGCGCCCAGGCCTTGAGCGGCCCGCAACAATTGCCTGACCGTCATGGCGCCGTCAACCATGATCAACAATGCGCGCAGCCGCTGAGGCAATTTGTGACCGCGTGACTTGACCTCCTCGGCACCGGCAGCGGTTTTGACAAAAATATCGTCAGGAGTCATGGCGCAAAGGAAAATTTTCCTCACTGTACTCCCGCTGCCACGGCACCGACGCAGCGAATATGGCAGCGTTATTCGTTCCTAATGTGCTCTAAGGTTTAGCCCCTCTTAGATCAAGTTGGCTCAGCGCTTGGCCAGGCGCTGCCAGGTCGCCACCACCGTGTCAGGGTTCAATGACATGGACACGATGCCTTCTGCCGCCAACCAGTCGGCAAAGTCAGGGTGATCGCTCGGGCCCTGGCCGCAGATGCCGACGTACTTGCCGGTGGCACGGCAGGCCGCGATGGCGCGTGAGATCAAGGCCTTGACCGCCGGGTCGCGTTCATCAAAGTCGTCCGCCAACTGCGGCAGGCCGGAGTCGCGATCCAACCCCAGGGTGAGCTGGGTCAGGTCGTTCGAGCCGATCGACATGCCGTCGAAGTACTCCAGGAACTGGTCAGCCAGGATGGCATTGCTGGGCACTTCGCACATCATGATCAGGCGCAGGCCATCGACACCGCGCTTCAGGCCGCGCTCAGCCAGCATCTCGGTCACCCGCTTGGCCTGCCTCACGGTGCGCACGAAGGGCACCATGATCTCGACGTTGATCAAGCCCATGTCCATGCGCACGCGCTTGAGCGCCTCGCACTCCATGGCGAAGGCGTCGCTGAATTCGCCGCTGATGTAGCGGCTCGCGCCACGAAAACCCAGCATCGGGTTTTCTTCGTCGGGTTCGTAGCGCGCGCCACCAATCAGCTTGCGGTACTCGTTCGATTTGAAGTCAGACAGGCGCACGATCACGCTCTTGGGCCAGAACGCCGCGGCAATGGTGGCAATGCCTTCGGCCAGCTTGTCGACGTAAAACGCGCGCGGCGAGGCATGGCCACGGGCCACCGACTCGACCGCCTTTTTCAGATCGGGGTCGATGTTCGGATAGTCCAGGATCGCCTTCGGATGCACGCCGATGTTGTTGTTGATGATGAATTCCAGCCGCGCCAAGCCCACGCCCGAGTTGGGCATTTGCGCAAACTCAAACGCCAGCGTCGGGTTGCCCACATTGAGCATGATCTTGATCGGGCAATACGGCATGTCGCCGCGCTGCACTTCGGTGATCTCGGTTTCCAGCAGCCCGTCATAAACGTGGCCGGTGTCGCCTTCCGAACAGGCCACGGTGACGAGCTGCCCGTCGCTCACATGCTCGGTGGCATGGCCGCAGCCCACCACGGCGGGGATGCCCAGTTCGCGCGCAATGATCGCCGCGTGGCAGGTGCGCCCGCCGCGGTTGGTGACGATCGCGCTGGCGCGTTTCATCACCGGCTCCCAGTTCGGGTCGGTCATTTCCGTGACCAGCACGTCGCCGGGTTGCACGCGGTCCATGTCGGCAATGCTGCGCACCAGGCGCACCGGGCCGGTGCCGATCTTCTGGCCGATGGCGCGCCCTTCAGCCAGCACGGTGCCGCTGCCCTTGAGGCGGTAGCGGTGCTCGGTCTTGTCGGCCGCACGGCTCTTCACGGTTTCAGGGCGGGCCTGCAGGATGTAGATCTGGCCGTCGCTGCCGTCCTTGCCCCACTCAATGTCCATCGGCCGGCCGTAGTGCTGTTCGATGATGAGCGCGTAGCGCGCCAGCTCGATGACTTCAGCATCGCTGATGCAGTAGCGGTTGCGCTGCTCGGGCGGCGTGTCCAGCGTGCGCACGCGGTGGCCGTGGGTGGCGCCCGCGCCGTTCACGGCAAACTCCATGCGCACCAGCTTCGAACCCAGCACGCGCCGCACCACCGGGAACTTGCCGTTGCGCAGGGTGGGCTTGTGCACGTAGAACTCGTCGGGGTTGACGGCGCCTTGCACCACGGTTTCACCCAACCCGTAGCTGGCGGTGATGAAGACCACCTCGGTGAAGCCCGATTCGGTGTCGATGGTGAACATCACGCCGGCCGCACCCAGGTCGGAGCGCACCATGCGCTGCACGCCGGCCGACAAGGCCACGTCGGCATGGGCAAAGCCCTTGTGCACGCGATAGCTGATGGCGCGGTCGTTGTACAACGAGGCGAAGACTTCCTTCATGCGCTGCAGCACCTGCTCGATGCCATGCACGTTGAGGAAACTTTCTTGCTGGCCCGCGAAAGAAGCATCGGGCAAGTCTTCTGCCGTGGCCGATGAACGCACCGCGAACGAGGCTTGCTCATCGCCGCCATGCAAGCGCTCGAACTGCTCGCTCACGGCTTGTGTCAGGTCGGCCGGGAACGGCGTATCGAGCACCCACTGGCGAATCTGCGCGCCGGCTTCGGCCAAGGCGCGGGTGTCTTCGGTGTTCAGGTCAGCCAGCCGCTGGGCGATGCGTGCATCCAACCCGGCTTGCCCGAGGAACTGGCGGAAGGCATGTGCCGTGGTGGCAAAGCCGCCGGGCACGCGCACGCCGCTGGCGGCCAACTGGCTGATCATTTCGCCGAGGGAGGCGTTCTTGCCGCCGACCGCCTCGACATCCGTCATCCTCAGGTGCTCAAACGGAACGACCAGGGCGGTCGCCAAATTGGGTTGGGACATGGTTTGCTTTCAAGGGTGTACAAAACCAGTGCGCGGCTGCGCTCGACACGCGAAGTGGCGGCGCAGGTGGCAAGCGTTGCTTGCGTGCGGCGGCCAGGCGTGGAGCAGGTGCGAGCCAACATGTTGCGAAAGATTCTAAGGAGTTCTTCCCTATGATCACCGGTCATCGTTCACTGGCCGAGCAGCCGATTCCAAGCACCATGCCAAACCGCAGCGTGTTCTTCGTTTCAGACGGCACCGGCATCACGGCCGAGACCTTCGGCAATTCGATCCTGGCGCAGTTCAGCGTGCACCCGCGCCATGTGCGCCGCCCGTTCATCGACAGCGTTGACAAAGCCTGGGCCGTGCTGATGGAGATCAACGAGACGCAGGAGCGCGAGGGCCGCCGGGCCATCGTCTTCATCACTTTGGTGAATGATGAAGTGCGCAGCGTCTTCACCACGCAAAACTGCAACGGCCTGGTGCTGGACATGTTCCGCACCTTCATCGAGCCGCTGGAAGAAGAATTCAAGGTCAAGTCGAACCACCGCGTGGGGCGTTTTTCTGACGTGGCCAAGAGTGAGGAGTACCACGGCCGCATCGAGGCCATCAACTTCTCGCTGGCGCATGACGACGGGCAGTCTTCCGTCAACCTGAAGAGCGCTGATGTCATCTTGGTGGGCGTGAGCCGCAGCGGCAAGACGCCAACCTCGCTGTACCTGGCCATGCAACACGGCGTGAAGGCGGCGAATTACCCGCTCATTCCAGAGGACTTCGACCGCCGCTGCCTGCCCACCTCACTGGCGCCGCACAAAAGCAAGTGCTTCGGCCTGACGATCGACCCGGCGCGGCTGGCCCAGATCCGCAACGAACGCCGGCCCAACAGCCGCTACTCGGCGCTCGACAACTGCCGCAACGAAGTCGCCGAGGCCGAGGCGATGATGCGCCGCGAAGGCATCGCCTGGC
>JANMYI010000637.1:0-1927 GCA_031381955.1 Burkholderiales bacterium | reverse complement strand
TCGGCCAGGCGCACGCTGACTTGCGGCGCGCGTTCATGCAAGCGCGCCGCCTGTTCCTGGCTCACGGCCACGCGCACCAGGCTGGGCGAACCGTCCATCACCTGGCCGACGATGGCGCCTTGTTTGAGATAGCGGCCAGGCAGGTCTTGGGCATGGGCCAGCACCAGGCGCCCGCTGCTGCCGGCGCGCAGGGTGAGTTGATCTTGCCGTTCCACGCAGCGCTCGAGCTGCACTTGCAGCGCCGCCGCTTCGCGTTCCAGGCTGGCTGAACGCGCCGGCTCGCTGCGCTGGGTGTGGATGCTTTCAGCGTCCAGGCCGGCAGCGCGTGCCGCGAGGGCCTGGCATTCGGCGGTGAGTGTGGGCGCGGCCAGGCGCAGCAAGGGTTGGCCGGCGCGCACCACCTGCCCCGGGCGCGCCAGCACGTCTTCAACAAAGCCCTCAGTGGCCACGCGCAGCAAGGCGGCATCGGGCAGCCACACCACACCGGGCACCACGCTTGCAAAGGGCAGCGGCAGCGCGGCCAGCGCGGCCACACCGAGGGCCAGGCCAAGCCCGCGGCGGCGCGCGCGCTGCGTGCCGGGTTGGCCTGCCGGCAAGCTGTTCAAGTGCCGCAGCACGGCCCAGGCCGGGCGCAGCAGGCCAGCCCACAGCAGCCAGGCCGCCATGCCCATGCCAAACAGGAATGACAGGCTGCCCAGCCAGGCCACCAGCGCGCAGGCGATGAGCCCGCGCCACAGCAGCGCCGCCGGCGCGTGGGCCCACAACCAGGGCCGCTCGCCAGGCGCGGCCAGCAGCGGCTGTTCAATCACCTCGCCTAACACATGAATGCGCAGGCGTTGCTGCCAAAGCTGGGCGCTGCGCCGCGCCAGGTTGGGCAGCTCGAAGGCATCACACAACAGGTGGTAGCCGTCAAAGCGCAGCAGCGGGTTGCCGTTGACCACCAAGGTGGACACCGCGCCGATGAAAAACAGCGCCAGGCCGATGTCGTGCAACCAGCCGGGTTGGGCGTTCAGCGCCAAGGCCAGGCCGGCAGCGGCCAGCGCCAGCTCGACCATGATGCCCGCCGCACTGACCAAGGCGCGCCCGCGCGCCGCGGCATGCGTCGCGCTGGCCGAGGCATCCACGTAGGGCACGGGCATGAACATCATCACCGTCACGCCCCATTGCGGCACCTCGCCACCCAGGTGCTTGATGGCCAGGCCGTGGCCCAGCTCGTGCAGCGCCTTCACCACCGGGTAGCACAGCCACGTCACCAGCAGCATGCGCGGCGTTTGCATCCAGACCCCGGCGTGGTGCACCAATTCGGCCTGGTTCAACGCAGCGGCCAAGGCCAGCCACAGCACGGCAGCCGCCCACAGCGCCAAGGCGGTGCGCGAGAACGCGGCGCGCAGCCAGGGGTACAGGGCGTGCAGCAGAGCGTCAGGCCGGCCCAGGGGCAGGCGAAACGCCAACAGGCTGTTGGCCGGCGTCAGCCCGGCCGCAGACAGCGGCTCGTGCAGCACGCCCTGGGCGCCGAAGTCGGGCCGGCGGTCAAAGCTGAGCAGCGCGGCGGCGTGCAACTGCGCCAGCAAGCGCAGCAACTCGTCTTGCGTGGGCGCGGCGTCGCGCTGTTCATGCAGCAGCATTTCCCACAGGCGTTGCAAGCTGAGCTGGCCGTTGCAGCGGGCGACGAAGGCATACGCCGCGGCGTTCAGGCGAAAGCTGCGTGCGCCGTCGCCGCGTTGCACGACATGCCACACGGCGCGCCGATACGCCACGCGCTGCACCCGCGCTTGGGCGTCGAGCTGGGGGCGCAGCGCGGCGACGCGAAACCATTGCGCGCTGGTCAGGGGTTCGCTCATCCCAGCCATTCCCACCAAACCAGGCGCAGCGCTTGCACCAGCCGGCGCGACCAATTCCACAGCAGCGGTGCGCTGCCACTGACGAT
>JANMYI010000597.1:0-2208 GCA_031381955.1 Burkholderiales bacterium | reverse complement strand
ATGTTTACGTGGATCGCGTGGAATGGAACCTGGCGCTGCGCGATGCGCAGGCGCAAGTGAACGCGCTGCAAAAGGGCGAGGTCGACATCATCGAAGCGCTGGGTTTTGACCACTTCGAAACCGTCAAGGCCGACACCTCGCTGCAACTGCCCGTCTACGCCAACAAGGGCTTGCAGTACATGGCGCGCTTCAACCACCTGCACAAGCCGTTTGACAACGTCAAGGTGCGCCAGGCCGCCCTGGCCGCGTTCAGCCAGGAGCCGTTCCTGCGCGCGCAGGTGGGTGTGAAGGAACTGTACAAACCGTGCGCCAGCATGTTCGTTTGCAACACGCCGTTCGGCAGCGTGGCCGGCAGCGACGTGCAGGCCAAGAGCAACATGAAGAAGGCACAAGACCTGCTCAAGGCATCGGGCTACGACGGCACACCCATCGTGATCATGAAACCCACTGACCTGGCCAGCATCCAGAAGCTGCCCGACGTGGCCGCACAACTGCTGCGCCAGGCCGGCTTCAAGGTCGACTTGCAGGCCATGGACTGGCAGACCCTGGTGGGCCGGCGCGCCAAGAAAGACGCGCCCGACAAAGGCGGCTGGCACATGTTCCTGACCGCCTGGCAGGCGTTCGATGTGTGGAACCCGATCAGCAACCCGGCCATCGACACGCGCGGCGAAAAGAGCACCTGGTTCGGCTGGGCCACCGACGAGAAATTGGTGACGCTGCGCAACGAGTTCATGCGCGCCACCGACGAGCCGACGAAGAAGAAACTGGCCGACGCCATCCACGCGCGTGCCTTTGAAGTGGCCACGCATGCGCCGCTGGGCGAATACTCCCAGCCCATGGCCGCGCGCAAAAACGTGAACGGGTTCTTCGTGACCAACGGCAACATGTACTGGAACCTGAAGAAGCAATAGGCGCTGGCGTCTAGTACTCCGACCCATAAGTTTCGCAACACGATGAAAACGATGGATTCGTTTGCCAGGCTAGGCGCAAACCACAGCCATAGCTCTCGCTATGGCGCGGATTTGCAACGACGCATGGCGGACGAAGACGCGTTTTCATGTTTCGAAATTTGTGGGTTGGAGTACTAGGCCAGGCCCGCACCATGTTCGCCTTTGTCTTGCGCCGGCTGGCCGCCACGCTGCCGGTGTTGCTCATCGTCTCGGTGCTCGTCTTCTTGATGCTGCGCCTGACGCCCGGCGACCCGGCCGCGGTGATGGCCGGCGACGCGGCGAGCACCGAGCAGATCGCACAGATTCGCGCCGGCCTGGGGCTGGACCGCTCCATTCCCGAGCAATACGCGATCTGGTTTGGCAAGGTGCTGCAAGGCGATCTGGGCGAGTCGTTCTACTACAAGACCCAGGTCACCACGCTCATCGGCCAGCGGGTGCAGGCCACCGTCTCCCTGGCTGCACTCACCATCACCCTGGCCGTGTTGGTGGCGGTGCCGCTGGGCGTGCTGGCAGCGTGGCGCTTCGGCGGCTGGCTCGACCGCGGCTTGATGGCGTTTTCGGTGCTCGGCTTTTCGGTGCCGGTGTTCGTGCTGGCCTATGCGCTGATCTGGCTGGTGTCGCTCAAGCTGGGCTGGTTTCCGGTGCAGGGCTACAAGCCCCTTGGCGACGGCGTGGGGCCCTGGCTGTACCACCTCACGCTGCCGACGATCACGCTGTCAGTCATATACATCGCGCTCATCGCCCGTGTCACACGCGCCTCGGTGTTAGAGACCCTGGGCGAAGACTACATCCGCACCGCGCGTGCCAAGGGCCTGCCCGAAAGCCTGGTGCTCAAGCGCCATGCCCTGGCCAATGCGGCGGTGCCCATCATCACCGTCATCGGCATCGGCGTGGCCTTGCTCATCGGCGGCGTGGTGGTCACCGAATCGGTGTATGCCATTCCTGGCCTCGGGCGGCTCACGGTGGACGCCGTGCTGGCGCGCGACTTTCCCACCATCCAGGGCGTGATCCTGTTGTTCAGTTTCGTCTACGTGATGATCAACCTGGTCATCGACCTGAGTTATGTGTTCTTCGACCCGCGTATTCGATATTGAGCATGGTCGAACCTGCCGCCTCATTTGAATCGTTGTCGGTTGAAGCCGCCACCGTGCGCAGCCAACCCAGCGCCTGGGCACGGGCGCGGCGCAACTGGTCGGTGCGTCTGGGCGGCATGGTGTTGGCGTTGCTGGTGCTGATTGCCCTGGCAGCGCCCTGGCTG
>JANMYI010000594.1:0-6197 GCA_031381955.1 Burkholderiales bacterium | reverse complement strand
CAGCCAGGGCGGCGGGAACATGGCTTCAACCTGGGCTTTGTTCAGGGTGCCGGCCAGGCCGCTGCTGCTGAACAGCACCAACACCGCGGCGGCGAGCCAACAGGCCATGGCACAAAGAGGCGGCAGCGGCATGGGCACGGGCGCCGCTGCCAGGCCTATTTCTGAATGGTGTTCAGGTAGGCCACCAACTCCTTGAGTTGCTGGTCGTTCAAGGTGTCTTTCCAGGGTGGCATGCCGGCGTCGGGCCGGCCGTTGCGGATGGTGGTTTGCGCCACCTCCTGCCACTTGGCGTCGTAGCGCATTTGCAGGCGCCGCACGTCGCGCTCGCGCACCGGTGAGGCGCCGTTGGCGCCGTGGCAGTGCGAGCATTGGTCGTTGAAGCGAACCCGGCCTGAGACGACGATGGGGTCTTCAGGTGCTGCTGCGGCGGCGCCCGGCGTGCTGGCGGCAGCGGCTGCTGCGGCCGCCTTGGCTTTGGGCTTGGGCTTGGGTTTTTGCGGCGGGGTTTCTGTGTTGACGAATACCAGGCCGCTGGCCGGCACCTGCACCGCGGCCTGGGCGCGGTGGACCGCCAAGGCGCTGCTCGGTTTGGTCAGCGGCGTGCCCTCGAACTGCACTGGCTTGGCGGTGGGGAAACCGTACTTCTCGGCCAGGCCGCGAATCTCGGGCTGCAAGTCGGTGAGCGCCTGGTCGATGCGTGCCTTCAAGCCTTCGGCGCCGGTGCGAACACCCACCACCACCTGGCCAGAAAGATCAAGCCCTGTCACGGGCGTGATTTGCCAACGGGCTTGAAACTTGGCCTTGTTGTCATAACCGGCCACCGGGCCCCACAGAAAGCCCACGTCGGCCTGGCCATCGGCCAAGGCTTTGAACACCTCATCAGCATCGCGGTAGGTGCTGGTGGTGTAGCCGGTGAGGGTGGAAAACAGGATGTGCGGCGTGGTGGAGTACTGCAGCGCGATGCGTTTGCCCTTCAGCGCTTCAAGCGAGGTGGGCACGCTGCCCGTGGGCGTGACCATGGCATAGCCCACATCCAGAAAGGCCTGGCTCTTTTGCACGCCGCGGGCGCGCCAATCGATGCTGGCGGGCAGGGCGAACATGGCGTCGCACTCATCCTTCTGGATGGTGTTGCGCATGGCCCGGCGTTGGTACGCGGTGGACCACCAGGTGTATTGCACCGGCATGTTCAGCTTGCGGCCTACCAGTTCGGCCAGCTCAACATACATGCCACGCTCTTTGCCTTCAGCGCTGCTGAAGGGCAGGTTGTCGGGGTCGGCACAGACGCGCAGCGTCTGTGTCTGTGTCTGTGCGTGGCCAGTGGCTGCCACCATCACGGTGGCGGCCACGGCCGCGGCTTGCAAACACCGGCCACTGAAACAGTGACCCAAAACGTTAGCGACCCAAGCCAGAGAACCGCACTGCCTGACGCTTGCTTGCCTGTTGCGGAACCTCATGCCTTGGTCGCCTTCACTTGCAGTGGAATCAGTTCAGTTTGAACACGTACATCGTGCCGCCTTCAGGGCTGGCAGCGACCATCTTCTCACCCAGCGCACCGAAGAACGCAGGGATCGACAGCGTGCGGCCCGACACCACGGCCAGGTACTGCTTGCCGTTGATGACGTAGGTCATGGGCGCAGCGGTGATGCCCGAGCCGGTGTTGAACTTCCACAGCAGCTTGCCGGTCTTCGTGTCCAGCGCCTTGAACCAGCCCTTGATGTCGCCGTGGAAAGTGAGCCCGCCTTCGGTGGTGAGCATGCCGCCGGTGTAGGGCAGTTCGTCCTTGTTGAACCAGACACGGCTTTGCTTCACCGGGTCCCACGCCATCACGCCGCCGCCATGGCCGCCAGGGCCCATCTTGCCGAGGTCGAAGTTCACGCCCAGGTAGAACTGGCCGCGCTTGTACTCGGGCTGAATGCCTTCCAGGTCCATGCACAGGTTCATGGTGGGTATCACCACCACGCCGTTCTTGGCGTCCCAGCTCATCGGCATCCAGTTCTTGGCGCCGATCAGGTTCGGGCAGATGTCAGACGCCTTGCGCCCCATGCCGGGCCGCTTGGCGTTGCCAGCCGCTTCGATGGGCATGCCGGTCTTCATGTCCACACCGGTGGCCCAGTTCACGCCGTCGATGAAGTGCTTGGCCGACAGCAGCTTGCCGTTGGCGCGGTCGATGACGTAGAAGAAGCCGTTGCGGTTGGCCTGCATCACCACGGGCACCTTCTTGCCGTCGAACGGCAGGTCGGCGAAGACCAGTTCGTTCACGCCGTCGTAGTCCCACGCATCATGTGGTGTGGTTTGGTAGTGCCAGACGATCTTGCCGTCTTTCGGGTTCAGAGCCAGGATGGAGGCGGTGTACAGGTTGGTGAACTGGCCGATGTTCGAGGTGTCGTTGCCGCGCACCGCCGCCGCCCAGGGTGCCGGGTTGCTGGTGCCGTAGTACACGAGGTTCAGCTTGGGGTCGTACGAGCCGATGTGCCAGGCCACGCCGCCGCCGGTCTTGCCCGAGTCACCCTTCCAGGTTTCGCTGCCCTTTTCACCCGCGCCCGGCACGGTGTGGGTGCGCCAGACTTCCTTGCCGGTCTTCACGTCAAGGCCGACGATGGCGCCGCGCACGCCGTATTCGCCGCCGCCGAAGCCGGTGATGATCACGTCACCCGCCAGCGTGGGCGGGCTGGTGATGACCGAGCCCTGTTCGTAGTCAACGATCTTGGTCTTCCAGGCTTCCTTGCCGGTGTTGGCGTCAAGCGCCACGATGAAGGAATCAAGCCGGCCGAAGATGACCTTGCCGTCAGCGTAGGTGACGCCGCGGTTGTTCACGTCGCAGCAGGCGAACTGGTCGATGCCCTTGGGCACGTCGGGCGAGTACTGCCACTTGATTTCGCCGGTGGTGGCATTCACGGCGAAGACGTTCTTGGGGCCGAACGACGACGTGACGTATAGCGTTTCACCCACCAGGATGGGCGTGGACTCTTGTGAGCGCAGGCTGCCCAGTTGCAGCGCAAAGGCCACGCTGAGTTTTCCCACGGTCTTGGTGTTGATTTGCGCGGCGGCGCTGTGCCGCGTGTTGCCGGTGTCGCCACCATAGACAGGCCAGTTCTGGGCCTGTGCCGTGGCGGCCACCGTGAGCAGCGCACCAAGCGCTGCACGGGTCAAGGCGTTTTTCATCACGTTGTCTCCTGATCGATTGCGGTAGGGAAGGGTTTGCCGGCTCAGCGCCAAGGTGGGCCGAATGCGCAGTTGGCACGGGCGTTCGCGTTGCGCCGCCAGCAGGCCTGGCTGCACGCTCGCGCGCGCACTGAAACCCAAGCCATTCGGCGCTGCTATTTTGTTACCGCCGGGTGGCAAAGGCTGCACGGTGAAAGCCCTTAGCCCAAGGGCTGCGGTGTCCCATAAATACGCAACCACGCACGGGCTTTTGCTATTCCCAACGCACCAGTTCCATGCTCAGCTTGCCGCCCAGCATGAAGCGCGATGGCGACGGCTCTTCGCGTTCCAGCTTCACCAGACCCATGCCCGGGCAATACCACTCGCGGCTGGTGAGCGGAATGTCGCGCCAGGCGAATTGCGCGTCCACGTAGACGCGCACCTTGGCCTTGCCGTCCAGGCGCAAGCAGTGCTCGAAGTTGCCGGCGCGGGTTTCGACCTTGTCGTCCAGCGCCTCGATGGTGTAGACCATGGGGAAGGGCTTGTGCGTGCGGCGAATTTCCTTGGGCACTTCGCTGCGCCGT
Source organism: Burkholderiales bacterium (assembly GCA_031381955.1). GTDB lineage: Bacteria > Pseudomonadota > Gammaproteobacteria > Burkholderiales > Burkholderiaceae_C > Rubrivivax. The sequence continues at coordinate 2,472 of JANMYI010000594.1, read as the reverse complement.
TGCAGCATGTAGGCGGTGGTCAAGACCTGCCACTGCGTGCCCACCGCAAAGGGGCGCTGCAAGACATAACGTGCAGGTTCATCGGCCTGGGCCATGCGATCCAGCGGGGTGCGGCTGGCAACGCGGTAGATGCCGGTCTTGTCGCTGCGCAGCCAGTAGTCGGTGCCGGTGCTGGTGTGGCGGCGCACGGCCGGTGCTTCACCCATGGTCACCGCCGCACGGTTGTGGATGGTGAGCATGTCGATCGTCGCGGGATGGTCATCGAGCGTGGTGGCGGTGCGGTACGTCCAGCTGCGGCCATCTTGCAACGGGAAGTAGTCGTCGCCGGCGGCGCCGGGGCCAGAGCCACAGGCAACCAGGGCCAGACACAGCAGCAATGAAATGGCGGCGCGCACCTCACTTCTCCGGCAACTGGGGCGAGGGCAGGTCGCGGATCTTCACCTCCTGCTCATCGTTGCCCGGCTTGAGCCAGCCCAGGCCGCGCTTGTTGCCCGGCGCCTTGATCTCGGCCGTGCCCATCTGGCTCACGCCGTCGCGCGAACGGCGCAGGCCTTCGTCGATCTGGCCGTGCAGCTCCTTGCTGTACTTCACGCGGTAGGCGCGCGGCGCCAGGCCGGTGCGGCCTTCAACGATTTCACTGACCCACATGAACACCGAGCCCGAAGTCTTGGTGCTGGGTTCATCCACCGCCGCGGCCAGCATCACGAAGCGTTCAGGCAAGGGCTCCTCGCTGGGCACGCCCCAGATGGCGCGCACGGCGTCATAACCCACGAAGTAGAGCAAGGTCACGCTCAGCACCAGCAGCATCTTCAGCCACGCCGGCCAGCGGCTCCACAGCAGCGCCAGCGCCAGCAGCAGTGCCAGCGCGGCGAAGCTCAATATCAATGCCAGAGACATGTCTCGTTGTCCTCGCTATTTTTGGTCGTGCCACTCATTGCTTGCCCACCATGGCCTTGGGCAAGGTGTTCAGGCCGGTCACGCTGCCGTCGGCGCGCACGGTGAAGCGCACCAGAGTGGCTTCGGTGCCGGGTTTTTCTAGCGTGTGCTGGCCGTAGTAAGCCACCTCGGCGCGCGGGTTCACTTTCACCACGCTCAGCGTCACCGGCACCGCCTTGCCCGCGCGCGGGTCGTTCGATGCGGTCAGGGCCGAGGCCGACTTGCTGCCGTCGTAGTAATGCGCGTTGACGATGTACTCGCCGCTGACGATGCCGCGCAGCGTGACCACTTCCTGGTTCAGCGGGTTCACCACGCGCCGGCCGTCGATTTCAACCGTGTCGTTGGCAAGGCCGCGGTCGTCGCGGTCCAGGTGCATCAGGCCGGCTTCGCGGGCGCGAAACCACACCACCTCGCCGGCCGGGTTCTGCACCCACAGGTCGATGTCATTCGGGTCGTTGTCGGGCCAGCCCAGGGTGAGGATGAATTCGGCCTTGGCCGCCACGTCACCCGCCTTCAACGCCTTGGGGTTCATCGCCAGCAGGGCCACGATGAAGCAGAACACGAAGGCGATGAGCATGTTGAACAACATGTCATAGAACGGGTCGACCTCGGGTTCGCGGGCGTTGCGGCGCTGGCGCATCGTGGCCTGCCTGTCACGCCGCCAAGACTGGCGCAGCGCCGGCGTGCACGCTCAAGCCCTGGCGCTGGGCCAGCGCCACGATGGCATCGGCATAACGATCCAGACGAGTCAACTGCAAGCCCAGTAGGATGTTGCCCACCAGGCCCACCATGGTGGTCAGCAGGGCCACGCCCAGGCCGTTGGTCAGGCTGCGCAGCAGGTCTTGGCTTTGCGCGGCGTCAAAGTTCTGCAGGTTGCCGATTTCCAGCGCCAGGATCGAAAAGCCGATCACCTTGCCCAGCAGCCCCAGCTTGAGCTGAATGCCATTCACCCACCAGGCCGTGCTGTGCGGGCCGTGCGTGGCCTCCAGCAACAGGTCGAGCGGTGCCGAGGCATCTTGCGGCGCTTGCTTCAAGGCCTGCCGATATTCGGCCACCCAGCCGGTGCTGCCAGCGTGCTGCGCCCAGCGCTGCTGCAACGCCAGTTCGCGCGCGCGCTTGCCGCACCACAGCGTGGCGCCGGCGAAGATCACGATGATGATCACGGTAATGCCCGTGGGGTCTGAGCGCAGCAGCAGCCCCCACACGCCGCGTATGCCGAGCAGCCAGGTGCCGAAGACGAACAGGCCGAGCAGCGTGAGCCATTCCAGCCACAGCGGTTCGTCCAGCGCGCTGGGGGTGGTCTTGGCACGCTGGCCGGGCAAAAGCGAGAGGATGGCTTTCATGGGTTAGGGGGTTTGTTGCTCACTGCCCACCACGGGCCAGGCCGAGCCGATCGACCGTCTGGCGTTCCGCGGCGTAGGTCTCGCGCATGACGCGGGCATAGTCCAGCGGGCCCAGGTAGGCCAGCTCCTGGTCGTACTTCTCAAGCTCGGCCACATGGGCCGGCTCGTGCATGGCGGCCTTGAAGGCATCGTG
>JANMYI010000569.1:0-4710 GCA_031381955.1 Burkholderiales bacterium | reverse complement strand
CGGCGTGGTGCTGGGCGCGCAGGCCCATGTGGGCGCCGGTGCGGTGGTGGGCCCAGGCACCCGGCTGCATGCGCGTGCCAGTTTGCTTGACGGCTGTCGCATCGGTGCGCGCGGCATCGTGCACGCCGGCGCGGTGATCGGGGCCGATGGTTTTGGTTTCGCGCCGCATGCCGGCGGCTGGGAAAAGATCGAACAACTCGGCGCGGTGCGCATTGGCGACGATGTGGAAATCGGCGCCAACACCTGCATCGACCGCGGCGCGCTGGGCGACACGGTGCTGGAAGACGGCGTCAAGCTCGACAACCTCATTCAAGTGGCGCACAACGTGCACATTGGTGCCCACAGCGCCATGGCCGGTTGCGTGGGCATAGCCGGCAGCGCACGCATCGGGCGCCATTGCACAGCGGGCGGCGGGGCCATCATCCTGGGCCACCTTGAGCTAGTGGATCACGTTCACGTCTCGGCGGGCACGGTGGTCACGCGCTCGATCCGCGTGGCCGGCCAGTACAGCGGCCTGTTTCCCTTCGATGACAATGCCAGTTGGCAAAAAAATGCAGCCGCGCTGCGCCAGTTGTATGCGCTGCGCGAAAGACTGCGCGCACTGGAGACGAAGCTCAAATGATCAGCACGCGAATGGACATTCACCGCATCATGAAGATGCTGCCGCACCGCTACCCCATCTTGCTGGTGGACCGCGTGCTGGAACTTGAAAAGAACATCCGCATCAAGGCGCTGAAGAACGTGACCATGAACGAACCGTTCTTCAGCGGCCACTTTCCGCACCGGCCGGTGATGCCGGGGGTGATGATGCTTGAGGCATTGGCGCAGGCCTCGGCGCTGTTGTCGTTTGAGTCCCTGGGCGAGGAGCCGGGCGACGATACGGTGGTGTACTTCGTGGGCATCGACGGCGCGCGCTTCAAGCGGCCGGTCGAACCCGGCGATCAACTGATTCTTGAGTCGACCATCATCCGCGCCAAGGCGGGCATCTACAAGTACGTGGTGCGCGCCAGCGTCGATGGCCAAACGGCCACCGAAGCAGAGCTGATGTGCACCATGCGCAAAATCGCCTGAATGGTTAGCCGGGCATGAGCAGCATTCACGCCACGGCCTTGGTCGACGCGCGGGCCGAACTGGCAGCCGATGTCACCGTGGGCCCGTATGCCGTGGTCGGGCCGCATGTCCAAGTTGGCGCCGGCACGCGCATCGGAGCGCATTGCGTTATCGAAGGCCACACGCGCATCGGTGCGCGCAACACCCTTTTTCAATTCGCCAGCATCGGCGCTGCACCCCAGGACAAAAAGTACAACGGCGAACCCACGCGGCTTGTGATTGGCGACGACAACACCATCCGCGAGTTCTGCACGCTCAACACCGGCACGGTGCAAGGCGGTGGCACCACCCGCATTGGCAACGACAACTGGATCATGGCCTACGTGCATGTGGCGCACGACTGCCAGATCGGCCACCACACCATCATCGCCAACAGCACGCAACTGGGTGGCCATGTTCACCTCGGCGATTGGGTGTTTTTGGGTGGCCTGTCTGGCGTGCACCAGTTCGTGCGCGTGGGCGCACATGCGATGACCGGGTTTCAAACTCGCCTGTCGCAAGACCTGCCGCCCTACATGACGGCGGCGGGCAACCCGGCGCAGGCCACCGGCATCAACCAAGAAGGCTTGCGTCGCCGAGGCTTTACTCCCGAGAGGCTGGCGCTGGTGAAGAAGATGCACCGGCTGCTGTACCGCCAGGGCCTGAGCCTGGCTGATGCCCAGGCCGCCATCGTTGTCCTGCGCGAGAGTGCGCCGCTCGCGCACGATGACGCAGACCTGCTGCTGGGTTTCTTGGCCCAGGCCGAACGCGGCATCGTGCGCTAAGACCCATGGCCCGCGCTGCCCCCCGCCTGGCGATGGTGGCCGGCGAAGCCTCGGGCGACCTGCTGGCCGGCCTGCTGCTCGGCGGCCTGAAGCAGCGCTGGCCTGAATTGCGCAGTGAGGGCGTCGGTGGCCCGCAGATGGCGGCGCAGGGCTTTCAGGCCTGGTGGCCAAGCAGCCGGCTGGCCGTGCGCGGTTACGTCGAAGTGTTGCGCCATTACCCGGGCTTGCTCAAGCTGCGCAACGAGTTGGGCGCGCGCCTGCTGCGCGACAAGCCCGATGCCTTCATCGGCGTTGACGCGCCCGACTTCAACCTTGGGTTGGAGACGCGCCTGAAGGCCGCCGGCGTGCGCACCATTCACTTCGTGTGCCCGTCGATCTGGGCTTGGCGCGCCCACCGCACCGTGGCCATCGCGCGCGCCGCAGACCACGTGCTGTGCTTGTTTCCGTTCGAGCCCGCGCTGCTGGCACAGCATGGCATTCGCGCCAGTTACGTGGGCCACCCGTTGGCCGATGCCATTCCTTTGCAGCCCCCGCGCGAGGCCAGCCGCGCGGCACTGGGCCTGGGACCGCAGGCCCCGGTGCTGGCGCTGCTGCCGGGCAGCCGGGTGTCGGAGATCGGAGCCATCGCGCCGGCTTTCCTGCGTGCGGCGGCGTTGATGCAGGCGCAGCGGCCCGCCCTGCGTTGCGTGCTGCCTGCTGCGCCGGGGCTGCGCGCGCGCATCGAAGCGCTGCGTGTGCAGTACGCACCGCAGCTCGATGTGGCGCTGCTCGATGGCCGTTCCCACGCCGCGCTGGCCGCCTGCGACATCACGCTCATCGCCAGCGGCACGGCCACGCTGGAAGCGGCATTGTTCAAGCGCCCCATGGTGATCGCTTACCGCATGCATGCCTTGAGCTGGCTCATGATGAAGCGCCAGCAGCTGCAACCGTGGGTCGGCCTGCCCAACATCCTGTGCGAACAGTTCGTGGTGCCTGAGTTGATCCAGGAGCGCTGCGAACCCGCTGCGCTGGCGCACGAAACCCTGACCCTGCTCGATGACGCGAGCCGTGTGCAGGGCATTCAGAATCGCTTCCTTGAACTTCACCAACTGCTGCGCCAGGACACGGCGCGCAAGGCCACCGATGCCATCGCGCAAGCACTTCAGGTTTGACAGCCTCGGCCCGGGCTGGGGCAGCCCCGGCCTGGTGGCTGGTGTTGACGAAGCCGGCCGCGGCCCGCTGGCCGGGCCGGTGGTGGCTGCGGCGGTGATCCTGGATGATCTCAAGCCGATACGCGGCCTGGCTGATTCGAAACTGCTGTCGCCAAAAAAGCGCGAGGCCTTGTATGACGAGATCCGCGCCCGTGCGCTGTGCTGCAGCGTCGGGCTGGCCAGCGTGCAGGAGATCGACAGCCTGAACATCCTGCAAGCCACCTTGCTGGCCATGCGCCGCGCCGTGCAGGGCTTGCGCCTGCCGCCCCACCGCGTGGTGGTGGATGGCAACCAGGCGCCGGTGCTCGACATGCTGGTCAAGGCCATCGTCAAGGGCGACGCCAAGGTGCAGGCCATTTCGGCAGCGTCGATCCTGGCCAAAGTGCACCGCGACCGGCTGTGCCTGGAGCTGCATGCTGCACACCCCGGCTATGGTTTCGACGCCCACAAGGGCTACCCCACGCCGGCCCACCTGCTGGCCCTGCAGCTGCACGGTGCTTGCCCCGCCCACCGGCGCAGCTTTGCGCCGGTAAGGGCGGTGTGCGGGTGATGCGCCTGAAGCCAACGGCGGCGGGGCCTGGTTGAACGCCACGGTCATTCGCTCACGCGACAACCCGCTGCACGTGCGCCTGCGCAAGCTGGTGCGTGAAGGCACGGCCTACCGCAAGCTGGGCGTGGTGTGGCTGGAAGGCGACCACCTTTTGCGCGCCTGCCTGGCGCGCGGCCGGGCGGTGCAGGAACTGGTCGTCAGCGAGACCGCGGCCGGCGGCGATGGCGTGCGCAGCGTGATGGCGCAGGTGCCGCGTTGCGCCGTGCTCAGCGACGCGCTGTTCAAGGACCTGAGTGCCCTGCCGTCACCGCAGGGCCTGGGTGGCCTGGTGGCGTTGGCGCCAAACGCTGCGCCGCGCCCGGGCGTGCCCACCGTGGTGCTGGATCGCCTGCAAGACAGCGGCAACGTGGGCAGCATCCTGCGCAGCGCCGCCGCGCTGGGTGTGCAGCAGGTGCTGGCACTGTCGGGCACGGCCGGCCTGTGGTCGCAAAAGGTCTTGCGCGCGGCCATGGGCGCGCACTTTTCGCTGCACCTGTGCGAAGGGTTGAGCGTGGCTCAACTCGAAGGTTTGGGCCTGGCGTACCTAGCCGCCGACGCGCATGCCGGCGCGGCCTTGCATGAAGCCGCGCTGCCGGCGAATGCGGCCTTCGTGCTCGGGCATGAAGGGCAGGGCGTGAGTGCCGAGTTGCGCGCGCTGTGCAGCGGCGGCGTGCGCATCGCTCAGCCGGGTGGCGAGGAGTCGCTTAACGTCGCCGCGGCGGCGGCGATCCTGCTGTATGAATGGTCGGCGCAGCTCAGTAGATGAGCCGCTGCGGCTGGATGTCGCGCAAGATGGTGGTGGCAATTTCTTCGATCGACTTGTGCGTGGACGACAGCCAGGCGATGCCTTCGCGGCGCATCATGCTCTCGGCTTCGCGCACCTCATGGCGGCAGTTGTCGAGCGAGGCGTAGGTGCTCGCCGGCCGGCGCTCATGGCGGATCTGCGACTGCCGCGGCGGGTCGATCGTCAGGCCGTAGCACTTGCTTTTGTGCGGCGGCAGTGATGTGGGCAGGCAGCGGCGGTCGAAGTCCTCTGGAATGAGCGGGTAATTCGCCG
>JANMYI010000560.1:0-7956 GCA_031381955.1 Burkholderiales bacterium | reverse complement strand
GCTGGTCTATGACCCGGAGCACGTGGCGCTGATTCTGCGTGCGATGTACGGCGTCACCCAAGAAGGCACGTCGGTGCGCTCGTTCATCGGCGCGCCCTACAAGAGCGGCGGCAAGACCGGCACGGCGCAGGCCGTGGGCATCAAGGCCAACGAAAAGTACCAGGCCAGCAAGATTGAAGAGATCAAGCGCGACCATGCCCTGTACGTGGCCATGGCGCCCATCGACGCGCCCACCGTGGCCCTGGCCGTGGTGGTGGAAAACGCCGGCTTCGGCAGCGATTCGGCCGCGCCGATTGCGCGCCGCGTCTTCGACTACCTGCTGCTGGGCAACTACCCCAGCGAGGAAGACCTGGCCGGCGTGAGCCGCGGCACCGTCGTCACCCCGGTGGGCAAACCGCGCCGTGCACTGGACATTGCGCTGCCGGGCCAAAACCAGGGCCTGGGTCCGGCCATCGCGGCGGCGGCGCCTGCCGCTTCGGCCGCGCTGACGATGGAGCCACCGCGCCCGCGACCGGCCCTGCCCGCACGCGTGGCCGCCGCGCGCGCGCTGCCATGAAGATCGACTTCGACCAGCCCACGCCCTGGCAGCGCCTGGTGCCGGTGTTCACCGGCTTCGACTGGCCGTTGGCCTTGGCCATCGTGCTGCTGGCCGCGCTGGGCCTGGTGACCATGTATTCAGCCGGCCACGACCACGGTAGCCGCTTCGCCGACCACGGCCGCAACATGCTGCTGGCCCTGGGCGTGTTGTTCATTGCCGCGCAAGTGCCGCCGCAGCGGCTCATGAGCCTGGCCGTGCCGCTGTATGTGGTGGGCGTGGCCCTGGTGCTGGCCACCGCCGTGCCGGGCCTGGGCCTGACGCGCAAGGGCGCCACGCGCTGGCTCAACGTCGGCATCGTCATTCAACCGGCCGAGGTGCTGAAGATTGCCGTGCCGCTGATGCTGGCCTGGTGGTTCCAGCGCCGCGAAGGCGCGGTGCGGGTGCTCGACTTCCTGGTCGCCGGCGCGCTGTTGCTGCTGCCCGTGGCGCTGGTGGCCAAGCAGCCCGACCTGGGCACGGCCATCCTGATTCTTTCGGCCGGGCTGTACGTGATCTTCTTCGCCGGGTTGAGCTGGTGGCTGATCGCCCCGGTGCTGGCGCTGGCGGCCGTGGCGGTGACGGCGGTGATCATCATGGAGCCCACGCTGTGCGCCGAGGGCATGCGCTGGCCGGTGCTGCATGCCTACCAGCAGCACAGCATCTGCACCCTGCTCGACCCCGGCGCCGACCCGCTGGGCAAGGGCTTTCACATCATCCAGGGCATGATTGCCATCGGCTCGGGCGGCCTGTGGGGCAAGGGTTTCATGAACGGCACGCAGACCCACCTTGAATTCATTCCCGAGCGCACCACCGACTTCATCTTTGCCGCCTTCAGCGAGGAATTCGGCCTGGCCGGCGTGGTGCTGCTGCTGGGCTCGTTCAGCTTCCTCATCTTGCGCGGCTTGTGGATTGCCGCCGAGGCGCCCACGGTGTTCACCCGGTTGCTGGCCGGGGCCATCACGCTGAGCTTCTTCACCTACGCCTTCGTCAACATGGGCATGGTCAGCGGCATCTTGCCGGTGGTGGGCGTGCCGCTGCCGTTCATCAGCTACGGCGGCACGGCCATGGTCACGCTCGGCCTGGGGCTGGGCATTCTGATGTCGGTGGCCAAGAGCCGAAGGCTCATGCAAAGTTGATGGCGCAGGCTCATGCAGCGTTGATGACTGCAACGCCGCCCTGGACGGTGGGTGTGGTGGGCATCGGCCTGATGGGGCTGGCCATGGCGCTGCGGCTGCATGAGCGGGGCCACGCGGTGCGCGTGCATGACATCGACGCGGCGCGCATGGCGCTGGCACGCGACGCCGGCCTGATCCTGTGCGACAGCCCGGCGGCCACGGCGGCCGGTTGCGACGCCATGATCGTGGCCGTGGTCGATGCCGCCCAGACCGAGGCGGTGCTGTTCGGCCCACGCGGCGCGGCCGCCGCGCAGCCCGCACCGGGCGCGGTGCTGCTGTGCCCCACCATCGCTGCGGCCAGCACCCAGGCCCTGGCCGGGCGGCTGCATGGCATGGGTCTGGAGCCAATCGATGCCCCCATGTCCGGCGGCCCGGTGCGCGCTCGCGCCGGCAGCATGAGCCTGATGGTGGCCTGTGCCGACGCCGCCTTCATTCGCTGGCAAGGCCTGTTGAACGATCTGTCAAACCAGGTCTTTCGCATCGGCACCCAGCCCGGCGACGCTGCCAAGACCAAGCTGGTGAACAACCTGCTGGCGGCGATCAACCTGGCCGGCGCCGCGCAGGCGCTGGCCTTGGCCGAACGCCTGGGGCTGGACGCGGCCACCACCCTGGGCGTGATGGAGCAATCGAGCGCACAGAGCTGGATCGCCAGCGACCGCCTGCGCCGCGCGCTGGCGGGTGACGCATCGCCCCACGCGCAAATGAGCCTGCTGGCCAAGGACTCGGCCTTGGCGATGCAGGCCGCTGCAGCCTGCGGTTTTGTACCCACGTTGGGCAGCGTGGCACAGCAGGTCTTCGCGCAAGCTTGCGCCGCAGGCCTGGCCAGCGCCGATGACTCAGCGCTGTGGCGTTGGCTCCAGGCCCGGCGTTGAGTGGTCGCCCCCGTCCAAGGGGATGCGCACCGTGATCAGCGTGCCCAGGCCGCCACCGGCGGCGGCGGGCCGGTCGTGGGTGTACTCGATGCTCACTTGCGCGCCATGGTGCATGGCGACTTCGCGCACGATGGCCAGGCCCAAGCCGCTGCCATCGACCAAGGTGCCCAGTGCGCGGTAGAAGGGCTGGAACACCAGGTCGTGCTCGGCCGGTGCAATGCCCGGGCCGTTGTCTTCGACTTGCAAGACCACCACCTGGCCGAACGGGTCGGCGGTGATGCGGGCGGTGACCGTGCCGCCGGCCGGCGTGTACTGCAAGGCGTTGTCGACCAGGTTGCGCGTCATTTCGCGCATCAGCACCGGCAGCCCGTGAATCAACACCGCCTGACCGGCAGCCGGGCCTTCGTAGCCCAGGTCGATGCGTTTGTCCATGGCCTTGGGCACGAAGTCGCGCACCACCTCTTTCACCACCTCGGCCAGGTCGAACTCGGTCTTGCGCAAGGCTTGCTCGCGGTCTTCGGCACGCGCCATGGCCAGCAACTGGTTGACCATGTGCGCGGCGCGCTCGCTGGCCAGCGCAATCTGCGCCAGCGAGCGCTTCAAGCCCTGCGGGTCGGCGCTGCCGGCGTCAATCTCGCGCAGCGCCAGCTCAGCCTGGGTGCGCAAGCCGGCTAGCGGCGTCTTGAGCTGGTGCGCCGCATCGGCCAGGAAGTGCTTTTGCTGGGCGATGGTCTGGTCCAGCCGGGCCAGCAGCTCGTTGATGGCGCGCACCAGCGGGCTGATCTCATCGGGCACGTCATGCTCGTCGATCGGGCTCAAGTCACCACTCTCGCGTTTGCGAATGCGCGCCTGCACTTCGTTCAGCGGGCGAATGCCGCGCGCCAGGGCAAACCACACCAGCGCCACCGCCAGCGGCAGGATGATGAACTGCGGCAGGATCACACCCTTGATGATTTCGTTGGCCAACTCCGAGCGCTTTTTCAACGTCTCGGCCAGTTGCACCAGGGCCGCGCGGCGCTGCGGCTGCGCCGGGTCGGCCAGCCACATCATGGCCACGCGCACCGGCTCGCCCTGCACGGTGTCATCGCGAAACGCCACCTCGCCGGCCAGGGCCCCCAACTCTTCGGGCACCGGCAGGTCGGCGTCGCCGCTGAGAAACTCGCCGCTTGAGCCCAGCACCTGAAAGTAAACCTGATCAATGTCGTCGGCACGCAGAAACTCCTTCACCGCTTCGGGCAGGCGCAGGCTGGCACGCACCTCGGGCGGCGAACCCACCGGCTTCAAGCTGATCTGCCTGGCGATGGCGCGCACCACGTCGGCCATCTGACGGTCATGAGGCTGGTGGGCGATGTTCTGCGCCACCAAATAAGTCAAAAAGATGCTCATCGGCCACAGCACCAACAGCGGCGCAAGCATCCAGTCGAGGATCTCGCCGAACAGCGAGCGCGCCTCGTGCATCGGGGCGGGCGTCAGCGCCACGTCAAGCGCACCGCGGCCACCCCGTCACGCGGCGATCTTTTCCAGGCAGTAGCCCAGGCCACGCACGGTGGCGATGCGAATCGGCCCTTGCTCAATCTTCTTGCGCAAGCGGTGGATGTAGACCTCGATCGCGTTGTTGCTGACTTCCTCGCCCCATTCGCACAGGCGTTCCACCAGCTGATCCTTGCTCACCAACCGGCCGGCGCGTTGCAGCAGCACTTCGAGCAAGGAGATCTCGCGCGCGGAAAGCTCCAACATTTGCTCGTTGATGTAGGCCACGCGCCCGGTGGCATCGAAGCTCAGCGGCCCATGCTTGATGATGGTGGCCGCGCTGCCCAAGCCGCGGCGCGTGAGCGCGCGCACGCGGGCTTCGAGTTCTTGCAGCGAAAACGGCTTGGCCATGTAGTCGTCGGCGCCCAAATCGAGGCCCTTGACGCGCTGCTCGACGCTGTCGGCCGCAGTGAGGATGAGCACCGGCACCGACGAGCCCCGCGCGCGCAGCCGGCGCAACACCTCCAGCCCATGCACCTTGGGCAGGCCCAGGTCGAGGATGACGCAATCGAATTCATGGTCGGCCAACGCCGCGTCGGCTTCGCTGCCGCTGCTGACCTGGTCGCACGCGTAGCCGGCGGCACGCAAGGAACGCAACAAGCCGTCGACCAGAATCTGGTCGTCCTCGGCGATCAGAATGCGCATCGGTTTCTCCTTGGCCGCCGCTGGTCGGGCAGCCGATACTAGGGTAGCGCCGCGTGAATTCGCGGGCGCAAAAAATACTGTACAAACATCCAGCTATGGTGATAATGCGCCAAAACTGGAGACCCAAATGGACGCACCCGTGAAAGCCCTGAACACCGAAAAAGCCAAGGCCTTGCAAGCGGCGCTGGCGCAAATCGAAAAGCAGTTCGGCAAAGGCTCCATCATGCGCCTGGGTGACGGCGAAGTGGCGCCCGACATCCAGGTGGTTTCCACCGGCTCGCTGGGCTTGGACATTGCCTTGGGCGTGGGTGGCCTGCCGCGCGGGCGGGTGATTGAAATCTACGGCCCAGAGTCATCGGGCAAGACCACGCTCACGCTGCAGGTCATTGCCGAGATGCAAAAGCTGGCTGGCGTGTGCGCCTTCATCGACGCCGAGCACGCGCTCGATGCGCAATACGCGCAAAAGCTCGGCGTCAACCTGCAAGAGCTGCTGATCAGCCAGCCCGACACGGGTGAACAGGCGCTTGAGATCGTCGATGCGCTGGTGCGCTCGGGCTCGGTCGACCTGATCGTGATCGACTCCGTGGCCGCGCTCACGCCCAAGGCCGAGCTCGAAGGCGAAATGGGCGACTCCTTGCCCGGCTTGCATGCCCGGCTCATGAGCCAGGCGCTGCGCAAGCTCACCGCCACCATCAACAAGACCAATACCATGGTCATCTTCATCAACCAGATCCGCATGAAGATCGGCGTGATGTTCGGCAACCCCGAAACCACCACGGGCGGCAACGCACTGAAGTTCTACGCCTCGGTTCGCATTGACATTCGGCGCACCGGCAGCATCAAGAAGGGCGATGAAGTCATCGGCAGCGAAACCAAGTGCAAGATCGTGAAGAACAAAGTCGCGCCGCCGTTCAAGACGGCCGAGTTCGACATCCTCTACGGCGAAGGCATCAGCCGCGAAGGCGAATTGGTCGACCTCGGTGTGGCCGCGGAGGTGGTTGAAAAGTCCGGCTCCTGGTATGCCTACAAGGGCGAAAAGATTGGCCAGGGCAAAGACAACGCGCGCGAGTTTTTGCGCGAGAACGTGACCCTGGCGCTGGAAATTGAGAATCGTGTGCGCCAGGCCAACGGCGTGCCGGTGCGCGGTGACGACGCCGCGGCCTGAAGCGCCTGTGCGTCTTTCGCTCATGCCCGAAGAACCTTCAGGCGCTGAGCCCGTTTGAGCTTCTCTCGCGGCAGCCGCGTGCCCAACGCCACACTTCAGGCCAGCGCGTTGAAGTGGCTGGCGCAGCGTGAACACAGCCGCGCCGAACTGCGGCGCAAGTTGCTTTGGCAGGCGGCGCGCCTGGCCGCGGGCGTGGCAGCGCAAGCCGAACGGCCCGGCCCGGGCGAGCCGGGCTTCAACGATGAGCCAGCCGCTAACAACGACAACGATAGCGACGCCGAGGCTGCCGGTAGCCATGCCAGCGAGGTCGACGCCTTGCTGGATGCGTTGGCCGAAAAAGGCCTGCTCAGCGATGCGCGCTTCATCGAAAGCCGCATTCGGGCCCGGGCGCAGCGCTACGGCAACCGGCGCATCGAAGGCGAGTTGGCGCAGCACAAGCTGGTGCTTGATGCGCCAGACAAGCACTTGCTCGCCGCATCCGAGCTGCAACGCGCGCACGCGGTCTGGGCACGCAAATTCAGGTCGCCTGCCGAAGATGCCGGTGGGCGCGCCAAACAGATGCGCTTCCTCGCCGCGCGCGGTTTCAGCATGGACGTGATCCGCAAGGTGTTGGCGGGCGAGGGCGGCGCTGACACAGGCTGACCCGCCGGGGTCGGGCTGAACGGTGGTTGCACGCACCTCGTTGGCGCGCAGCCAAGGCTTCGTCAGCCCGCCGCAATGTTGCGGCCCTTAACATCGCCGGGTTTGCCCGCCGCGCTGCGTGTTGGGTGGCCGCCTTGCGGGGCGGGCATCGTGCGCAGGTTGGCGGAGTTGCCTTCCACTTCCTTCAAGACCCAGCCTCATGAAAATCCACGAATACCAAGGCAAGGAAATCCTGCGCCGGTTTGGCGTGCCGGTGCCGCGCGGCTACCCGGCATTCACCGTGCGTGAAGCGGTAGAAGCGGCGCAGAAGCTGGGCGGCGCGGTCTGGGTCGTCAAGGCGCAAATCCACGCCGGCGGGCGCGGCAAGGGCGGCGGCGTCAAGCTTGCACGCAGCTTGGCCGAAGTGGAACAACACGCCGGGCAGATTCTGGGCATGCAGCTCAAGACCCACCAAACCGGCCCCGAAGGCCAGAAGGTGCGCCGCCTGCTGGTCGAGGAGGGCGCTGACATCCAGCACGAGTACTACGTGGCCGCCCTGACTGACCGTGCCACGCAGAAGGTGGTGATGATGGCCAGCTCTGAAGGTGGCATGGACATCGAGGCAGTGGCCCACGCCACGCCCGAGAAGATCATCAAGGTCTTCATCGACCCGCTGCTGGGCTTGCTCGACGCGCAAGCGCTGGCGCTGGCGCGCGGCATCGGCCTGCCCGAAGCGTCGCAGGCCAAGGCGGTAGACGTGCTGAAGAAGCTGTATGCCTGCTACATGGACACCGACGCCAGCCTGGCCGAGATCAACCCGCTCATCCTGGAAGGCAACGGCAACGTCAAGGCGCTGGATGCGAAATTCAATTTCGATGCCAATGCGCTGTACCGCCAACCCGAGATCGTGGCCTACCGCGACCTCGATGAAGAAGACGCGCTGGAGGTGGAAGCCAGCAAGTTCGACCTGAGCTACATCAGCCTGGATGGCAACATCGGCTGCCTGGTCAACGGCGCCGGCCTGGCCATGGCCACCATGGACACCATCAAGCTGTTCGGCGGCGAGCCGGCCAACTTCCTGGATGTCGGCGGCGGCGCCACGGCCGAGAAGGTGACCGAGGCCTTCAAGATCATGCTCGGCAACGCCAAGGTGAAGGCGATCCTGGTCAATATCTTCGGCGGCATCATGCGCTGCGACACCATCGCCGAAGGCGTGATCGCGGCGTGCAAGGCGGTCAACCTGAACGTTCCGCTGGTGGTGCGGATGAAGGGCACCAACGAGGTTCTCGGCAAGAAGCTGCTGGCCGATTCGGGCTTGCCCATCATCAGCGCCGACTCGATGGCCGATGCCGCGCAGGCGGTGATGGCCGC
>JANMYI010000636.1:0-1780 GCA_031381955.1 Burkholderiales bacterium | reverse complement strand
GGCCGTGATTTTCATCGTCACCAGCGTCGACGAGCCACCGAGCTTGGCCGCCGCAGCCTGCACCATTTGTGCGTATTCAACACCACCGACATGCTCAAACTGAAAGCACCCAAGGTGATGGTGGTGTCGATCGAAAGTGCCGGTGGTGTTGAATACGCACAAATGGTGCAGGCTGCGGCGGCCAAGCTCGGTGGCTCGTCGACGCTGGTGACGATGAAAATCACGGCCGCTGACGTGACGCCGCAGGTGCTGGAGATCATCGCCCAGAAGCCCGACTTCATCACCATCTACGGCGTGCCCAACACGGCCATCCTGACGATGAAGGCGATGCAGCAATATGGCCTGAAGATCCCGGCCTTCGGCATCAGCTACCTGCTCTCGCCGTCGATCTACGCCGCCATGGGCCCGGAGGCCGGCGCCAACTACAACGTGGTCAGCTGCTTCACACCGGGCGGCACCGACCAGTCGCCCGGCAACCGCGAAATGGTGGCCGCCGCCGACAAGTACGGCCGCGCGGCGATCAAGGAAGACATCAACTACGTTGCCGGCTGGGTGGCGGGCCAGATGGCCGCTGAAGCCTTGGCAAAAACCGGCCCGGACCCGACCCGCGCCAAACTCGTCGAGGCCATGAACAAGGGCTTCACCGTGGACAGCAAAGGCCTGGCTGCGCCCGTCGTCTTCACACCCGACAACCACACCGGCCCGGCGGCGTTTCGCATGATCGGCTACGACTTCACCGCCAAGAAGTACAAGCCCTTTGGCGAGTTCGCCGACTACGCGAAGTACACCAAGTAAGCCGCTGACACACGCCCGGGGCCGACCATGTTTGCACAAGTACTTTTCAGCGGGCTGGCCCTGGGCAGCATTTATGGATTGGTGGCGCTGGGCTTCGCGGTGGTCTTCAAGGCCACCGATGTTTTCAATTTCGCGCAGGGCATGTTTGTCGTCTGCGGCGCGTTTTTCGCGGTCACGGCGATATCTTTGCTCGGCCTGCCCTTCCCCTTGGCGGTGGCGGCCATCGTCGCCGCTTCAGCGTTGTTGGGCGTGGTCATCCATGTGCTTTTGATTCAGCCGCTTTCTGGCCAGCCGATGCTGTCGGTGATCATGCTCACCATCGCGCTGTCGATCGTGCTGCGCGCGGTCATCGAGATCATCTACGGCCCGCAGGGGCGCACGCTGGCCACACCGCTGCCCACCGGCATCTTTCTCGTTGGCAACGTGCGCATCTCGCAACTGCACCTGATCGCCGCGGGCGTGAGCTGGGTCTGCATGGCCGGCTTCGGCGCCTTCTTCAGGTTCACTTCGATCGGCCTGTTGATGCGCGCCACCGCTGACAACCACGAGGCCGCCCTGGTTTCGGGCGTGAACGTCAACCTGATGAACCGCCTGGCCTGGGCCATCGGCGCCATGTTGGCCGGCATCGGCGGCTTGTTCCTGGGCCAATTGCAGATCGTGTCGACCGAGCTGGAGAGCATCGGTCTGCTGGCCCTGCCTGCGGTTGTCATCGGGGGCATGCAGAGCATTCCCGGCGCGATCATTGGCGGCTTGCTGGTCGGGCTGATCGAACAGTTCGCGGCCTCGTATATCTCACCGAAGTCCAGCGACATCCTGATCTATGTCTTGCTGATGCTGATCTTGATGGTCCGCCCTTGGGGCTTGTTCGGCCAGCGTGAGCTGGGCCGTGTTTGATATGCCCCCCCCCGTAGCGCCATCGGCGCACCCCCCCCCGGGGGCGCCGCCCGTGGCCCGGCCAAGCCGGGTCCACGGCGTCCGCGTGGTT
>JANMYI010000537.1:0-10665 GCA_031381955.1 Burkholderiales bacterium | reverse complement strand
CCGCAGGCCGCGGCGAAGAACTGGTTGACGGTCATCATCACCCGGCGTTGGCGGCCCATGCCGGCCAGCGCTTCATCGACGAAACCATGGGCGCGCCCGGCGAAGCTGACGCGCAGGTGTTGCGCCGCGCAATAGGCATCCAGCGTCAAGGCCCCGGGCTCGGCCAAGGGGTGGTCGCGGCGCATCACCGCCACGTAGGGGCAGACGTACAGCGCGTCGTGCTGCAACAACGCCGTGTCGCCGGCGGCGGCCAGATCGGTGCGCACACCCGGAAAGAAGCCCACGGCCACATCGGCCTGGCCCTGCTCAAGCAAGGCCCGCGGGTCGCGCGTGGTCAGCGGCACGATGCGCAGATCGACCCGCGCCTGCGTTTGCTGCAGCAGCGCCACCAGTTGCGGCACGAACAGTGCTGCGGTGGCATCAGCCATGGCCAGGGTGAAGCTGCGCGCCTCAAGCTGCGGGTTAAACGCCGAGGGCTCGAAGGCCAGGTGCAGTTGTTCCAGCGCCTCACGCACCACCGGCCACAGTTGCTGGGCGTGCGGCGTGGGCGCCATGCCGCTGGCGCCGGGCACGAAGAGCTCGTCATTCGTCGCCTCGCGCAGGCGGCGCAGGGCGTTGCTCACCGCCGGTTGTGTCATGGACAAGCGCTGCGCCGAGCGCGTGACGCTGCGTTCGACCATGACCACGTCGAACACCTTGAGCAAGTTCAGGTCGAGGGTGCGCAGGTTGATGGGTTGCAGGGCAGACACGCTCACCTTCCATTCACAGCCGTGATGGGCCGATTCTGCATTGCAATTGGACGGAAGTAGGTAGTAACCCTAATCTTCATTTCACTACGGCTTTTCGGCCGCAGCCCGTGATGAGAGGAAACCGTCATGTCCAGCTTGAGCTTCATGGTTCACATTCCACGGCGGGTGGCCGTGCCGCGCGGCGCCCATTGGGCGGGGCAATTGTTCGACCGCTGCCAAGGCGCCTGGCAAGGGCTGGCCCAGGCTTGGCGGGCGCACCTGCGCCGGCGCAATGCGCAGCGCGACATTGATGAGCTGCTGGCTCTGGCGCGCCACTATGAGCGCGACATGCCAGCGCTGGCGCAGGAGCTGCGCGTCTTCGCCACGCGCCAGATTGGCGCCAACCCGGGGACGCACCGTGCGTAGCGTGTGGCATGGCGCCCACCCTGCCGGCCCCGCCCGGCGCGCCCACCCGGCCAGCTTGCGTGGCTTAGTGGCGCGCCTGGCCGCCGCCCTGTGGCAAAGCCTGGAGGCCTGCGGCCGCGCGCGTGCCAGGCCCGAGATGCTGGCCGTTGCGCGGCGCTGTGAGCACCGCCAGCCCGAGCTGGCGCGTGCGCTGCGCGACGCCTGCCGGGAGCCGGCGCCGCGTTGACAGCCGCCCCGGCTGCGCGAAGCGGTGGCACGCATGGCCGGGGTGCTGTAACGGTTGAAGTGAGTCGCTCAGCGCCGCCACAAGCCCAACCACATCACCGTGCCCACCACCAGCAGGCCGCCTGCCACTTGCATCGGCGCGATGGCCTGGCCCAGCAGCAGCCAGGCCAGCACCAGGGCCACGATCGGCTCCACGTTCATGATGGCCGAGTTGCCCACCACGCCCAGGCGCGGCAGCACGGTGATCATGATGGTGAACCCCGTGCCGTACAGCAGCACCAGCCCCACCAGGCCGGCCCAACCCAGCGGCGCCGTGGGCAGGTGCAGCCCGCCCTGCGCGGCCACGGCCAGCCAGGCCAGCAGCGCCACACCGGCTTGAATGCCGGCCGCGCGAATGCGGCCATCCACGCTGCCGGCGGCATGCTGCGTCACCACCAAGGCCAGGCCGAACAGCGCCGCGGCCGCCACGGCAAAGGCCACGCCCACGCCGATGCGCCCCCACTGCGCCGCCGCGCCCAGGCCCGAGGCGGCACCCAGCACATCCAGGGCCAACGCCAGGCCGAGCAACATCACCGGCATGGCGCGCAACACGCGCGGCTCGGCGCGGTGGCCATAGCCCAGGCGCGCCCACAGCGCCGTCCACAGCGGGTAGGTGTTGAAGGCCAGCAGCGCCAGCGCCACCGGCAAGCGCGCCACCGCCGCATACAGGCACAGGCTTTGCAAGGCGATCAACCCGCCCAGCACGAGCAAAACCCGCTGGTGCCGCGGCGTCAGCGCCAGCGGCACCCGTTGCGCCAGCAACATCAAGCCCACCACCAGCGCGATGGCGCTGCTGCGCGCGGCCACCGCGGTGACCACATCCACGCCATGGTCGAACGCCAAACGCGCGGCCACATGGTTGGCGCCCATCATGAAAGCGATCAACAGCAAGATGGCAAAGGCCCGCGCTGACAGGGTGTTGGGTGGCATGCGGGCTGGTGTGAGGTGTGCGTCGTGCGAGGGGCGCGTCGAGCAAGGCGTGCGCCACAACCGCGTATTGAAGGGGCGCGCAATGCCAGTGAGCGGATGGGCGGGCGGGCTGACTGTAGTGGACGCCGCTGCGCCCCCGGCGGCCTGCGGCGCATGCGCCAACACTGCTCCATCGTGCAGCACCTGGCTGTGCCCGCACTCGCCGTGGGGCCGGGTAATTTCCGTGGTGCCGGCCGCGCGCCGGCCAGATGATGGCTCACAGGCAACCGGCCTGGCGTGTGCGTGTTCCCCAAAAAAATGGAGACCTCAGCGATGACCGACCTTGCCACTCACCCCACCCAGGCCGCCAGCGCCTGGTTCGCCGACTTCGGCACGGCCCTGGAGCGGCAAGATCTGGATGCCGCCATGGCGCTGTTCGATGCCGACAGCTACTGGCGCGACCTGGTCGCCTTCACCTGGAACATCTGCACGCAAGAAGGCCCTGATGCCATCCGCGCCATGCTGCGCGCCCGCCTGGCCGATGTGCAGCCCAGCACCTTCTTGGTCGAAGGCCAGGCCACCGAAGCCGGCGGTGTGATCGACGCCTGGTTTACTTTTGAAACCGCCGTGGCGCGCGGCCGCGGCCATGTGCGTTTGAAGAACGGCAAGGCCTGGACGCTGCTGACCACCATGACCGAGCTAAAAGGCTTTGAAGAGCGCAAGGGTGAAACGCGCGTGAAAGGCGCCGAGCACGGCGTGCACCCGGGGCGCAAGACCTGGCTTGAAGCACGGCAGGAGCAAGCCGCCGCGCTGGGTGTCAACGAGCAGCCCTTTGTGCTGATCGTCGGTGGCGGCCAGGGCGGCATCGCGCTGGGTGCGCGCCTGCGCCGCCTGGGCGTGCCCGCCATCATCGTCGAGAAGAATGAAAAGCCCGGCGACTCCTGGCGCAGGCGCTACAAGAGCCTTTGCCTGCACGACCCGGTCTGGTACGACCACCTGCCCTACCTGCCCTTCCCCGACGACTGGCCCGTGTTCGCCCCGAAAGACAAGATCGGCGACTGGCTGGAGATGTACACCAAGGTCATGGAGCTGAACTACTGGGGCGGCACCACGGCCAAGAAGGCCAGCTTCAACGAAGCCACGCAACAGTGGGACGTGCTGGTGGAACGCGACGGCCAGGCCATCACACTGCACCCGAAGGAGCTGGTCTTTGCGCTCGGCGTCTCGGGCTACCCCCACGTGCCCGAGATTGCCGGCGCGCAAAGCTTCCTGGGCGAACAGCACCACTCCAGCCAGCACCACGGCCCCGAGGCCTACCGCGGCAAGCAGTGCGTGGTGCTGGGCTCGAACAACTCGGCGCACGACATCTGCGCCGCGCTGTGGGAACACGGCGCCAGCGTGACCATGGTGCAGCGCAGCTCCACCCACATCGCGCCCAGCGAATCGCTGATGGAACTGGCGCTCGGTGGCTTGTACTCAGAGCAAGCCGTGAAGGCCGGCGTCACCACCAACATGGCTGACCTGATCTTCGCCTCGATCCCCTACCAGATCATGGCGCCGATGCAGGTGCCGGTTTATGACGAGATGAAAAAGCGCGACGCCGACCTGTACGCGCGGCTCGAAAAGGCCGGCTTCCTGCTCGACTTCGGTGTCGATGGTTCGGGCCTGTTCATGAAGTACCTGCGCCGCGGCTCGGGCTACTACATCGATGTCGGTGCTTCGGAGCTGGTGGCCAATGGCAGCATCAAGCTCAAGAGCGGCGTCAACATCGAGCGCATCAACCCGCGTTCGGTGACGCTGACTGATGGCACTGAGCTGCCGGCTGACTTGCTTGTCTATGCAACCGGCTACGGCTCGATGAACGGCTGGCTGGCTGACCTGATTTCGCCCGAGGTGGCTGACAGGGTGGGCAAGGTCTGGGGACTGGGCAGTGACACGCCCAAGGACCCCGGGCCCTGGGAAGGCGAGCTGCGCAACATGTGGAAGCCCACCCAGGTGCCGCACCTATGGTTCCACGGCGGCAACCTGCACCAATCGCGCCACTACTCGGAGTTTCTGGCCCTGCAGTTGAAGGCGCGGCAAGAAGGCCTGGCCACGCCGGTGTACCGACTGGCGCCTTCGCATCACAAGCGTTGAAGGTCAAGCGATGAAGGTCAAGCGATGAAGGTCAAGCGCTGAAGGTCAAGCGCTGAAGTTCTTGCACTGAAGACCGGCGCCTGCGGGCCGCCGATCCAACACCGTTCACCCTAACGGGCGTGGCTCGCTGACGCCACGCCTGCCTTCGCACTTTGTCAGCACAACGGAGCCAACATGAGCAGCAAGCTGAAGACCGCCCTCGACACCATTCTGCACGTCACCACCGACCGCGCCGGCGGCGTGCCGGGCGTGGTGGCGATGGTGACTGACCGCAACGCCAACACTTACGAAGGCGCCGCCGGCAAGCGCCAGCTCGGGCAAGACCAGGCGATGACCACTGACTCAGTGATGGCCATTTTCTCCACCACCAAGGCCATCACCGGCACCACGGTGATGCAACTGGTGGAGGAAGGCAAGATCGCATTGTCCGACGCAGCCAAGCGTTATGTGCCCGAGATTACCGAACTCCAGGTGCTCGATGGCTTCAACGCCGCCGGCCAGCCCAAGACGCGGCCGCCCAAGCGCGACATCACTGTGGCTGATCTCATGCTGCACACCAGCGGCTTGTGCTATGAATTTTTCAGCCATGACGACCTGAAGTACCGCACCGCCAAGGGCATTCCCACGGTGGTGTCGGGCACGTTCGCGTCGATCCGCACCGTGCTGCTGCACGACCCCGGCGAGCGCTGGACGTATGGCGTGAACATCGACTGGCTGGGCCGCATCGTCGAGCAGCAACGCGGCAAGCGCCTGGGCGAGGTGATGAAGGAGCGCGTGTTCGACCCACTCGGCATGGTTGACATCGCCTTCACCATGACACCGAGCATGCAGGCCCGCCGCGCACCGATTCACGACCGGGCCCAAGACGGCAAGCTCACGCCGCTGCCCGTTTTGATCTTGCCGCAGCCGCCCGAAATGGACTGCGGCGGCCACGGCCTGTATGCCACGGTGGGCGAGTACATGAAGTTCATCCGCATGCTGCTGAACAACGGCGCCGGGCCGAATGGGCGCGTGCTGAAAGCCGAAACGGTGGAGGCGATGTCGAAGAACGGCCTGCCTGCGGGCATGAACAGCGGCGGCTGGACGACGTCGATCCCTTCGCTGTCGAACAACGGCGAGTTCGACCCCGGCGTTGCCAAGACCTGGGCCTGGACCTTCCAGCGCAATGAGCAACCCACTGCCACCGGCAGGCCGGCCGGCTCGTTGATGTGGGCCGGCCTGGGCAATTTGTACTACTGGGTCGACCGCCAAAACGGCATCGGCGGCTTCTGGGGCAGCCAGATCCTGCCGTTCCAGGACGCGGTTTCTTACCCCGGCTTCGTCGACTTCGAAGGCGCCGTCTACCGCAACAGATGAGTCACAAGCTGCGTCAGGTTGCCGGCCTGTCGCAACCGTGACACAGGGAAACTACCGCCGCAAGCCGCAACAGGCTGTAGGCGGGTGTTACCTACACTGCGCCAGCGCGCCGTCTAATGGCGTCCATTCAAACGCCGCACCACGCTTGTTCCGGTGCGGTACCCCTTTTTCACTACAACCTGAGCGCCGCACGCTTCAAGCCGCGGCCTCAACGGAGACTTGCCATGCACAAGCTTTTCATCTCCCGCCGCACCCTGCAGGCGCTGGCCCTGGCCACCCTGTTGGCCACTGGCGGCAGCGCCCTGGCGCAAGGCACTTTCAAGATCGGCGTGGTGACTTTCCTGTCCGGCCCTGCGGCTGAAAGCTTTGGTGTGCCCGCGGCCAACGGCGCCAAGTTGATGGTTGAGCAGTTCAACAAGGGCAGCGCGCCGGCGCCCTACAACAAGGTGGGGTTTGGCGGCATGAAGATCGAAATGCTGCTGGTCGATGAAGCCGGCGGCGCGGCCAAGCAGGTGCAGGAAATGCGCAACCTGTACCAGCGCGAAGAGGTCGACGCCATCGTCGGCTACATCGGCTCCGGCGACTGCCTGGCCGTGGCGCCCGCGGCCGAGGAATTGAAGAAGTTGCTGGTGCTGATGGACTGCGGCACGCCGCGCATCTTTGAAGAGGCCAGCCCCAAGTACGTGTTCCGCACCGCTTCGCATGCGGCGATGGACAATGTGTCGCTGGCGCGCTACCTGAAGGCGCGCAACATCAAGGCCGACACCTTCAACCTGATCAACCAGGACTACGCCTGGGGCCAGGATTCACGCGCCGACTTCCTGGCCAGCATGAAGCAGTTGCTGCCCGCGGCCGTCATGGGCACAGACCTGCTGCCCAAGTTCGGCGCCGGCCAGTACGGCACTGAAATCTCTGCCCTGGCCGCCAAGCCCGCCACGCTCACTTATTCCAGCCTGTGGGGTGGCGACTTGCAGGCCTTCATCCTGCAAGCCAGCGGCCGCGGCCTGTTCAAGGACACCACGCTCGTGCTCAGCGCCGGCGACCATGTGCTGCCGGGCCTGCTCGACAAAGTGCCCGACGGCACGGTGCTGGGCGCGCGTGGCGCCTACGGCATCCTTTCCGCCAAGAGCCCGTTGAACGACTGGTTCCAGGGCGAGTATCAGAAGATGCATGGCGTGCTGCCGGTGCAAGCCGGCTACCGCGCCAACCAGGCCTTCCTGGGCGTGAAGCTGGCGGTGGAAAAGGCGATGGCCGCCAACGGCGGCAAGAAGCCCACGGCCGAACAAATCGCTGAAGCCTTGCGCGGCTCGTCGTGGAACACCCCGGCCGGCATGGTGCGCATGGCGCTGGGTGGCGGCCAGCAGGCGATCCAAGACACCGCCATCGGCCGCACCAAATACGACGCCGCCGCCAAACGCGTGCTGGCCACCGACGTGCAGACCTTCAAGGCCGAATGCGTCAACCCGCCGGCCAACATGAAGAGCCTGGAATGGATCAACGCCGGCTTTCCCGGCGCCAAATGTGATTGAAATGCCCCCCCCTACGCGCTTCGCGCGCCCCCCAGGGGGCAACGCCAGCGGCCCGGCAGAGCCGGTTCCGCGGCGTTCGCTTGGATTCACGCTTGAAACCAGGCGACCCGGATGACGCTGGCCAGCACGATCCTGATCGACGCCATCACCTATGCGTCGTGGCTGTTCATCGTCTCGCTCGGCCTGACATTGGTGTTCGGCGTGTTGAAGATCCTCAACATCGCCCACGGCAGCGTCTATGCCCTGGGCGCCTATGACGCGGCCAGCTTGGTGGCCCTGGCCGCCTCGCTCGGTTTTGCACCGGGCTTTTCACTGGTCGCCATGTTGCTGGCCGCCGCCGCGGTGGCTGTGGTGGTGGGGCCTTTGCTCGAACGCGGCTTGCTGGCGCGTTTTTACGGCCGCGATGAAGTCGTGCTGCTGCTGGTGACCTACGCCTTGTTCCTGATGCTCGAAGACGTGACCAAACTGATCTGGGGCGTGAACCCGTACTTCGTGCCGGCGCCGTACCAGATGTTGGGCAACTTCCTGCTGCCCGGGGGCATGCGCGTGGGCGGCTACGACCTGTTGCTGGTGGCGCTGGCCGTGTTGTGCGGCGTTTGCACCTGGTACGGCCTGAACCGCACGCGCAGCGGCAAGATCGTGCTGGCCGTGATCCATAACCCCGAGATGAGTGCGAGCATGGGCGTGAACGTGCAGCACGTTTACGCCAAGGCCTTCACCATCGGCGTCTTCCTGGCCGCGCTGGGCGGGGCCTTCACCTCGCCGATGATTTCCGTGCAGCCGGGGCTTTCAGTCAGCGTCATCGTGGTCAGCTTTGCGGTGGTCATCATCGGCGGGCTGGGCAGCATTGAAGGTGCGGCCATCGGCGCGCTGGTGGTGGGGCTGGCGCGCGCAGCCTCGGTGCACCTGATGCCGCAGATCGAACTGTTCAGCATCTACCTGGTGATGGCCGGCGTGCTGATCTTCCGCCCCGAAGGGCTGTTCCAGAGTGTCAAGGCCAGGCTCATCTGATGCTGCGTTCACTCGCCGTTGCGCTGGCAGTGGCCCTGGGCTTGATCGCCGCGGGCGCCCTGGCGCCTAAATGGCTGCTGTTCCTGGCCACCATGGCGGCCTCGCGCGGCCTGGCGGTGCTGGGCATCTTCGTGCTCATGCGTGGCGGCGGCGCGAGCTTTGGCCAAGGCATGTTCTACGCCATCGGCGCCTATGTGGCCGCGCTGTCGCCTCAAGCCTTTGGTTTGCACGATGCGGCCTTGCGCGCGCTGCTCGGCATGCTGGCCGCGGGCCTGGTGGCCGCGGTGTTTGCGCCACTGCTGGCGCGCTACCGCGGCATCTTCTTTGCCATGCTGACGCTGGCGCTTTCCATGGTCTTGTTCGGCCTGCTGTCCAAGACCTCGGCGCTGGGCGGCAGCGACGGCATCACCATTGCCAAGCCCATGCTGCTGGGAAGCGCATTGGCGCCGCAGCACAGTGACTGGCTGCTGTTCAGCATGACCGTGGTGCTGGGCGTGGCCGCGGCCTGGGCAGTGAGTGTGTACAACGCCTCACAGGCCGGGCTGCTGGCCCAGGCCGTGCGCGGCAACGCGCTGCGCGTTGAATACCTGGGCGCATCGGCGCGCGCGTCGCTGGCCACCAGCTTCATTTTGTGCGGCCTGCTCGGCGGCCTGGGCGGGGCCATCACGGCGCTGGTACTGGGCCATGTGGAACCCAATTTTGCTGACTGGACGACATCGGGCGAATTCGTCTTCGTCGCCGTGCTCGCCGGCCACCACAGCGTGGCCGCGGTGTTCGTGGCCTCGCTGGTGCTGGAAGTGGTGCGCTCGTTTTCCAACCTCTACTTCCCCAACACCTGGCAGCTCGCGCTGGGTGCGTTCTTGTTGCTGGTGATCCTGTTCCGGCCCGACGGCATTGGCTCGCTGTGGGCGCGGCCGAAATTGTGAAACACCCCCTACGCGCTTCGCGCGCCCCCTCAAGGGGGCAACGCCAGCGGCCTGGCAAAGCCAGTTCCGCGGCGTTCGCTTGGCCATTCCTCTTTCATGCGGTTCGTGTGGCGAATGTCACCGTGGTTGTCTGACATGACCGTTGCACTCCTTCGAGCCCGCGGCCTGAACAAGCGCTTTGGTGCCGTGGTGGCGGCTGAGAGCATCGACATCGAAGTGCCCGCGGGCCAGCGGCTGTCGGTCATCGGCAGCAACGGCGCGGGCAAGACCACCTTCGTCAACATGGTCACCGGCTACCTGAAACCCGACTCGGGCTGCATCGAACTCGAAGGCCGCGACATCACCGCCCTGGGCCACCGCGAAATCGCGGCCATGGGCATTTGCCGCTCTTTCCAGATTCCCCAGTTGTGCCTGGAACTCACCGTGCAAAGCAACTTGCTGGTGGCGGTGGCCGCGGCGCAAGGCGCGCCGTCGTTGTGGCGGCCCGCGGCCGGCGCTGCACAGCTTGAACGGGCCGAGCAATTGATGCAGCGCTTTGGTTTGAGCGCTGATGCCCAGCGCCCGGTGGCCGAACTCGCCGGTGGCGTGCGCAAGGTGCTGGACATTGCCCTGGCGCTGGCGCGGCGGCCCAAGCTGTTGTTGCTTGACGAGCCCACCTCGGGCGTCAGCGCCGACGAAAAGTTTCCGGCCATGCGCCGCGTGATGGATGCGCTGGCGGGTGAGGCCGCCACCGTGGTGTTCATCGAGCACGACATGGACATCGTGGCCGAGTTTTCACAGCGCGTGCTGGCCTTCTACAGCGGCCGCGTCATCGCCGATGGCACACCGGCCGAAGTGCTGACCAACAACGAGGTGAAGCGTTACGTCACCGGCGGGGTCATCGCATGACCACAGCATTGCTTGAGGTAAAAAACTTGGCCGCGCACATCCAGGCCATGCCCGCGCTGCGCGACCTGAGCCTGCATGTGAACGAAGGCGAGATGGTCAGCCTGGCCGGGCGCAACGGCGCCGGCAAAACCAGCTTCATGCGCGCGGTGATGGGCCACCTGAACGCCAGCGCCGGTCACATCCACTTTGCCGGCGCGAACCTGGCCACGCTGCCGCGCCACGCCCGCGCGGCACTGGGCGTGGGCTACATGCCCGAAGACCGCGGCCTGGTGCCGCAGCTCACGGTGGAAGAAAACATCCTGCTGCCG
This sequence comes from Burkholderiales bacterium, assembly GCA_031381955.1. Taxonomy (GTDB): domain Bacteria; phylum Pseudomonadota; class Gammaproteobacteria; order Burkholderiales; family Burkholderiaceae_C; genus Rubrivivax. Next base: position 184 of record JANMYI010000537.1, on the reverse strand, counting down.
ATCTGGGTCAGCGCCACGCTGAACCAGGCCGAGCGGCTGGCGCTGGCCTACAAACTGCTGCCTGAAGTCGAACAAATGCGCCAGCGCAGGGCGCTGTTGCTTTCAGGCGGGCAGCAAAAGCTGGTGGCCCTGGCGCGCGCGCTGGCCGTGGGCACGCGGCTGCTGTTGCTCGATGAACCGTTTG
>JANMYI010000534.1:0-3664 GCA_031381955.1 Burkholderiales bacterium | reverse complement strand
TGCAGCGCGCACGTGAGGTTCGTTGCTGGCTGCGCCGTGGCGTTGCAGCTCGATGTAAAAGCGTCCCTTGAAGACGCCTGCCAGTTCCTCGGCCTTGGCCTGCGCACGCGGCGCATCGCCTTGCAGCAAGGCGCTGCCGATGGCGCCTGCGTCGGCGCCCGACAGCACGATCAAACCAGCATGGCACTCATGCAGCCAGCTCCATTGCACCCAGGCCTGGTTGCGCTGGGTGTTCTGTGTCCAGGCCCGCGCCAGCAGCTCGCACAGGTTCAGGTAGCCGGCATGGTTTTGCACCAGCAAGGCCAGCCGGCTGGGTTGCTTTTCGCCGGCCTCGGGCTGCATCCACACGTCCACGCCGATGATGGGTTTGATGCCCTGGGCGCGACATGCCTGGTAGAACTGCACGCAGCCAAACAGGTTGCCCAGATCGGTCAAACCCAATGCCGCCTGGCCGTCTTGCGCCGCCGCGGCCACCGCTTCGTCGATGCGCAACATGCCGTCGACAACGGAGTACTCGGTGTGGGTGCGCAGGTGGACGAAGTTCATGCGCAATTGTATGGAGCGGGTCGAGCCGGAACCCCTTCCTACAATCCATACATGAAGGCCCTGGCTTTGAAATTTTTCGGCGTGCTGTTGCTGCTCACGGCATTGACGCTGGCCCTGACACAAGCCCCCGACTGGCCGGTACAGGCGCTGGTGGCGCGCTGGGCGTTGCCACCCTCAGACTTCATTGAAGTCAAGGGCCAGCTCGTGCATGTGCGCGACGAAGGCCCCAAGAGCGACCCCGAACCTGTGCTGCTGCTGCACGGCACCTCGGCCAGCCTGCACACTTGGGAAGGCTGGGCCGCTGCGCTGCGCACCCAGCGCCGCGTGATCACCATCGACCTGCCCGGTTTTGGCCTGACCGGGCCGAACGCGGCCGCTGACTACCGCGGCGACACCTATGCCCGCTTTGCGCTCGATGTGATGGACGCGCTGAAGGTGCGGCGCTTCGTCGTCGGCGGCAATTCATTGGGCGGCGAAGTGGCCTGGCGCACCGCGCTGTTGGCGCCGCAACGGGTGAGCAAGTTGATCCTGGTGGATGCCGGCGGGCCGCCGTTCGAGCCGATCTCGGTGCCCATCGCCTTCACGTTCGCACGCCTGCCGGTGTTGAACAAGGTGCTCGACTGGATCTTGCCGCGCCCGCTGGTGTTGGCCAGCTTGCGCAGTGTGTATGGCGACCCGGACTTGGTCACCCCGGCCTTGGTTGAGCGCTACTACGAATTGACGCTGCGTGAAGGCAACCGGCGCGCGTTGGTGCAGCGCTTCCAGCAAACGGTGATCGGCCAGGACAGCGAACGCATCGCCGCCTTGAAGCTGCCCACGCTGATCTTGTGGGGCGGGCGCGACCGGCTGATCCCGCCTGAAACGGCACAGGTTTTTGCGCGCGCCATTGCAGGCAGCCGCGTCGTGATGTTCGACGCCCTGGGCCATGTGCCGCAGGAAGAAGACCCGGCGCAAACCGTCATACCGGTGTTGGCCTTCTTGCAGAACTGACATGTCAAGCCCACAGACAGGCCCACCGGCGGGCCCCTTGATCGTGCGCCTGCGCAACTGGATTGGCGACGTGCTGCTGGGCCTGCCTGCCCTGCAACTGCTGCACGACCACGGCCATGCGCTGCAATTGGTGGGCAAGCCCTGGGCGGCCGAGCTGTTGCGCGGCCAGGGTTGGGCCGTGCACACGCGGCCAGAAACAACGCTGCGCGAGCGCGTGGCGCAACTGCGCAAGCTCAAACATGAGGCTGCACAGGCCGACCCAGGGTTCACGCGGCGCGACAACGCCGTGGTCTTGCCGTATTCGTTCTCGTCAGCGCTTGAAATGCGGCTGGCCGGCCTGCGCGCCGTGGGCGTGCGCCATGAGGCGCGCGGCTGGCTGCTGGCGCGCAGCGAGCCGTTCAGCCAGCGTGTGCACATTGTTGAAAGCTTTTACGAGCTGGCCTGCCGTTTCCTGCATCTGCCGCCCGATTCACCGGCGCCTGCAGCGCTGGCCTTGCGCATCGACGCCGCACGCGCGCGTGAAGCCCGCGACGCGCTGGCCGCGGCGGGGCTGGCGCCGGGCTACATCGTGCTGTGTCCTTTTGCGGGCGGCAAGTCGGAGCGGCAAGACAAGGTCTGGCCGCACTTCATTGAACTTGCGCGCCGGCTCCATGCGCAGGGCCACACGCTGGTCGTGGGGGCCGGCAACGCGGCCGAAGAGCGATCTGCCGGCGAGCAATTCAGCGGCCTGGCCAGTTGCCTGCGCCTGCCGTTGAATGCGTTTGCCGCCGTCTTGCAGCAAGCGCGTTTCGTGATTGCCAACGACACCGGCCCGGCCCACCTGGCCGCCGCGGTGGGCACGCCGCTGCTCGGGGTGATGGGCCCGACCAAGCCCGAGCAATGGGCGCCGTGGGGGCCGGGCGTGCACATCGTCAAACGCCACCCTGAATGGCCCGGCTTGGCACCGGTGCTCGAGCGCGCGCAGGCGCTGCTGCAACACCCTAGCCCGCAGCGCAGCCTGGTCTTGCTGGGATGAAGCAACCCCCACGTCGCTTCGCTCCTGCCCCCGAGGGGGCGGTCAGTGTCTTCGGGCGGCCGGGCGCCACTGACATGGCAGCCAAGCCCACCACGCCCCCGCGCCAGGCTTTGTTCCTCGACCGCGACGGCGTGATCAACCTCGACCATGGCTACGTGTATGAACCCGAGCGCTTCGACTTCATGCCCGGCATCTTCGAGCTGGTGCGTCACGCCAATGACGTGGGTTGGCCGGTGGTGGTGGTCACCAACCAATCCGGCATCGCGCGCGGCCTGTACAGCGAAGCGGCGCTGTCAGACCTGATGGCCTGGGTGCAGGAATGCTTTGCCGAACACGGGGCGCAGATCGACGACCTGCGCTATTGCCCACATCACCCTGACGCCACGATCGGCCGCTACCGCAAGCGCTGCACGTGCCGCAAGCCCGCGCCGGGCATGTTCCTGGCAGCCGCTTCGCAACTGGGCCTGGACCTGGCCGGCTCGCTGATGGTAGGCGACGGCGCACGCGACATGCAAGCCGCGCTGGCTGCCGGCGTCGGCCAGCGTTGCTGGCTCGGCGCCACGGCGGCGCAAGCCGGCCGCGAACAGGCACGCGCCGTGGCCAGCCTGGCCGAGGTGCAGGCCTTGCTGCCAAAACATCAAGCTGCAACGGAAAAATGAGCCGCCGGGCCGCCATCGTCCAGAGGCCGATGGCCTTCGCCAGGCGACAGACAGTCCGAAGGGACTGTCTGTGTCCGGCCTCAGTTCCCAAGGCGAATGGCGCAGTGCGCAGCACGGAGACTGCCTGATGACACAAGAGGCCCGAACGCTGTTTGATTGCCTGGCACGCGCGCCGCAGTGCCGCGTGCTGGTGATGGGCGATGTGATGCTCGACCGCTACTGGACGGGCGAGGTGGCGCGCATCTCGCCCGAGGCACCGGTGCCGATCCTGAAGGTCAACGGCGTGCAAGACTTGCCCGGCGGCGCCGGCAACGTGGCGCGCAACATCGCGGCGCTGGGCGCCCAGGTCACGCTGGTCGGTGTGGTGGGGCAGGACGAAGGCGCGCAGGCCTTGGCTGCGATGTTGGGTGAAGCCGGCATCAACGCCCGGCTGCATGTTGATGCCGGCCTGCGC
>JANMYI010000478.1:0-2034 GCA_031381955.1 Burkholderiales bacterium | reverse complement strand
GATGCGCAGCTTCTGCGCCGTGGCCTCGCCGCCCGCCGTGGCCACTGCCGCACCTTCAACGGGCTTCTGCGCCGCATCGACAAACGCCCGCTCGGCCAACAGGTTGCGCAGCGCCACGGCCATGGCGCGGTTCACCACTTCAGGCATCGGCACGGTCTCCATGCCGTTGGTCTGCGCCGAGCCCTCGGTGGTGAAGCTGTACACCACCTTTTGCAAGCGCGGCGAGAACAGCTCCCAGGTCATCTTCACCCACACGCCACCCTCGGTTTGCTTGTCGCGGATACAGGCACTGGCCTGCATCTCTTTCAACGTGACGCCGATTTCGTAGTCAGCCGCCTTGGGAGCGGAGCTGGTCTGGAAGGCCGACTCGTTGGTACTGGGCTTGGCGTAGCCCGCGGCATCCAGTTCACGCCGGGTCATGCGCCCGGCGTCTTTGGTGAGCAGGTTGATCGTGTTGGTGCTGAACTTGATGTCACCGGCGGGGCCGCAGAAGAAGCCCGTCTGCAGCACCCCGATCTTTTCGTCGTTGGCGCGGAAGACGAACTTCTTCAGCGCCACGGTGGGGCTGTTGGCATCGGCCGTGACGGGCAGGGCAGCACGTGCTTCGGCGGTCTTGACCTTGGCCACCTCGGCATGGGTGGCGCCGGCGGCCAGGGCGGCGGCGGTGGCGATGAGTATCGGACGCAGAGACGGGCGCAGCATGGAATCCTTCCAACAAAGTGGGTGGACTCGGTTTCGGCCGCAGCGCGGCGCACTTCAATCACCCGGGCGGCGCACTGCCAACCCTGTCACGGGTGCAGCCTGTCAACGCGGCAAGGCGCTGCTGCCCGTCAGGAATTCATCCACCGCGCGCGCGGCCTGGCGCCCTTCGCGAATCGCCCAGACCACGAGGGATTGGCCGCGGCGCATGTCGCCGGCGGCAAACAACTTGGCCACGCTGGTGGCATAGCCGCCCGCGGCTTCGGTGTGTGCGCGGGCGTTGCCGCGCGCATCGCGTGCCACGCCAAAGCTCTCCAACATGCTGGCCACGGGGCTCACAAAGCCCATCGCCAGCAACACCAGGTCGGCTTTAATTTCTTTTTCGCTGCCGGCCACTTCAACCATCTTGCCACCGGCCCACTGCACATTCACCGTGCGCAGCGCCGTGACCTTGCCCCTGCTGCCGACCAGCTCTTTGGTGGCGATGGCGAATGCGCGTTCGCAGCCCTCTTCGTGGCTGGAGCTGGTGCGCAGCTTCAGCGGCCAGTTGGGCCAGGTCAGCGGGCGGTTCTCTTCCACCGGCGGCTGCGGCATCAGCTCGAACTGCGTCACGCTCTTAGCGCCGTGGCGGTTGCTGGTGCCCACGCAGTCGCTGCCGGTGTCGCCACCGCCGATGACGATGACATGCTTGCCCGCCGCGCTGAGCTGGCCCTTCACCTTGTCGCCCGCGTTGACCTTGTTCTGCTGCGGCAAGAACTCCATGGCGAAGTGCACGCCGTCGAGTTCGCGCCCCGGCACGGGCAGGTCGCGGCTTTGCTCGGCGCCGCCGGTGAGCAGCACGGCATCGAATTCCGCCATCAACGTTTCAGGTGAGACGGTCCGCTTGGCATGGTTGGTGACCTTGCTGCTTTCCGCCAGGGCGCCGATCAAGACGCTTGTCTGGAAGACCACGCCTTCGGCCTGCATTTGCACCACGCGCCGGTCGATGTGGCTCTTTTCCATCTTGAAGTCGGGGATGCCGTAGCGCAGCAGGCCGCCGATGCGGTCGTTCTTCTCGAACACCGTCACCGCGTGGCCGGCGCGCGCCAACTGCTGCGCCGCGGCCATGCCGGCCGGGCCCGAGCCCACCACGGCCACGGACTTGCCAGTTTTAACGTTCGCCATCACTGGCACCACCCAACCTTCGGCCCAGGCGCGGTCGATGATGGCGTGCTCGATGCTCTTGATGCCCACCGGGTCGTCGTTCACGTTCAGCGTGCAGGCTGCCTCGCAGGGCGCGGGGCAGATGCGGCCGGTGAATTCGGGGAAGTTGTTGGTGCTGTGCAGCACGTCGAT
>JANMYI010000476.1:0-3620 GCA_031381955.1 Burkholderiales bacterium | reverse complement strand
TGTTCCCGCTGCGCAGCGTGTTGTTCCCCGGCGGGCTGTTGCAGCTCAAGGTGTTCGAGGCGCGCTACCTCGACCTGGTGTCTTCGTGCCTGCGCGAAGTCCAGCCGTTCGGCGTGGTCTGCCTGCGCCAGGGCGACGAGGTGCGCAGCGGGCACGAGGCGGTCAGCCTTGAAGAGGTGGGCGTGTTGGCTCGGCTGGATGACGTGTCGGCCGACGAGCCCGGCATCTTGCGCGTGCGCTGCACCGGCTTGCAGCGCTTTCGCCTGCTCAGCGCGGCCGAGCAGCGCCACGATGGCCTGTGGCAAGCGCCGTGCGAAAGCCTGGCTGACGACGCCGCCCGCAGCCCCGAGCCCTCTCACCTGGCCACCGTGCAGGCCCTGGCCCAGGCCATTGCCAGCGTGAAGGAGCGCGGTGAAGTGCCCATCGCGCAGCCCTATTTGCTCAACGATGCCGGCTGGGTGGCCAACCGCTGGTGCGAGCTGCTGCCCATCAGCGTGCAGGCACGCCAACGTTTGATGCAACTGGAAGACCCGCTGCTGCGCCTGAGCCTGGTGGCCGATTACTTGCGCGGCAAGGGCGTGGTGGCCGACGAGTCTTGATTCCCGGTGGCGTTGAGCAGCTTGCGCAGCGGCGCCGGCAGCGCCCGCTCAAGCACTTCGTCATCGCCCACCCATTGGCCGTCAGGCCAGGTGCTTTCAATCGTTAGGCGCAGCGCGGCCGACAGGCGAGCCGGCAGGCGCCAGCGCACGGGCAGCAGTTCCCAATCAAAGTGCGTGAGCGTGTGCTGGATGGCCGGCAGCGGCTCGGCGCGGCCAGGCCACCCCAGCACCTGCGCCTGCGCCAGCAGTGCCGGCACCGAATCGAACTCCGGCAGGCTCAACAAGCCGCCCCACACGCCGCTGGGCGGGCGCTGCACCAGCCAGGTCTTGCCGCCTTGGCGCAAGCACAGCCAGGCATTGCTGCGTCGGTGGCGTTTGAGCTTGCGCGTCTTCACCGGAAACGCTGTTTCGCGGCCCTGGGCGTGCGCCTGGCAGCGTTGCGCCAGCGGGCAGTTGGCGCAGGCCGGCGCGCGCTGGGTGCACAAGGTGGCACCCAGGTCCATCAGGCCCTGGGTGTAGGCCGGCATGTCGCTGCGCGGCAGTTCTTGCTGCGCCAGGGCCAGCAACGCCAGCTCGTTGCCGCGCTCGGCCAGGTCGCCGCTGAAAGCAAACACCCGGCTCAACAGGCGCTTGACGTTGCCATCGAGAATGGCCGCGCGCTCGCCACAGCAAAAGGCAGCAATGGCCGCGGCGGTGGAAGGCCCGATGCCGGGCAGCTCAGCCAGCCCCGCACTGCTGCGCGGGAACCGCCCGCCGTACTGCGCCACCACGGCCTGGGCGCAGCGGTGCAGGTTGCGCGCACGGCTGTAGTAGCCCAGGCCGCTCCAGGCGGCCAGCACGTCATCCAGCGGCGCGGCGGCCAGGCTGGCCACATCTGGAAAGCGCTGCATGAAGCGGGCGTAGTAGCCCAGCACCGTGCTCACCTGGGTTTGTTGCAGCATCACTTCCGACAACCACACCGGGTAAGGGTCGCTCAAGCCCTGCCAGGGCAGGCCGTGGCGGCCGTGCTGGCGCTGCCAGGTGATCACTTGCTGCGCCAGGCTGCGCGAGCGCGGGATCTCAAGGAAATGTGGCTTTGCCACTTTGCTTGATCCTCGCGGGGGGCGGCCGGCCTTGGCCGGCCTTGGGGCGCCCATTACGCGAGCGCCGTGCTATGCACGGCGCTGTTCGCCCTTCGGGCGGCCGGGCGGGCTCAAGCCGCGTCCAGCTTCAGGTGCAGCAACTTGCCGGGTTCGGCCGCTGGGCCCAGCCGCGCCGAATCCACCTCTGCGCGGCCCAGGGCCAGTGCGCCGCATTGATCGGTGTGCAAGTCCAGGCGGTCGCTCAGGTCGACCAACCGCTGGTCTTGAGCCTGCACGTCTTGGATGCGCATTTCAAGTTCGCCGGCGGCCGCCTGGATGCGCTCCAGCGCTTCGCGCCGGCGCGCAAAGGCCTGGCGGCGGTCGCGCAACTGGTGGTCAATCTGCGTGGCGGCCGTCTTGCCCCAGAGTTCGATTTCGCCGGCCGCGCTTTCAAACGCCATGCGCAGCTTGGACAGCAGCATGCGCTGGAACTGCTCCATGAAGCGCGGCGCCGAAAGCCGCCACGCCTGCGTGGGCCCCAGGTAGTGGCTGTAGTTGCGTTCGATGAGCGCGATCTCCTGGTCATAGCGCTCCAGGCCGGGCGGCGGCAGTTGGGTGAAGGCGAAACCGAATTCGGCATTGAGTTGCTGGTAGCTGGCCGCCAGCATGGCCTGCGCTTCCTGCATCTGCGCGCGCGCCCGGGTCAAGGCCTTGTGCAGGTCGTCGCACAGCCGCGCCAGCGCCTTGCGCGCACCCAGGTTGAACAACGATTCGGTCAGGGCCGTGGCCAAGGTGTTCACCTGTCCACGCAACTTTTCGGCCGACAACTCGCCCAAGGCGGCCTGCAACATGCGCAGGTGCACGGCGCGCAAGGCCGTGAGCCGCGCGGTGCAACGTTCGAAATCACTCGACTCCAGCCCGAGGCGTTGCAGCAGCAGGCGCACCTTGGCGCCGCTCTTGCCGCGCAGGCTGGCCAGCTCGTGCATTTGCTCCGCACTGTGGCGGCGTTGCTCGGCCAGCCGCACCGTGGCGTGGGCGCGCATGCCGCTGAGCACGGCCATGGCGGCATGCGAGAGCATTTCACGCTGGCGCGGCAGCAACTGCATCGACAGCGCTTCTTCCAACTCGGGCAGGCGGCTGCGCTGCAATGCCGCGGCGTCGCCGCTGATGCGCGCACTCAAGCCTTCGCGGGCCGACAGCGGGTAGACCCGCGTCACGGGCACCGACAGGGCATGCGCGGTGACCTGGCGTTGCAGCTCGATCTGCGCGGCAATTTGCTCGGGCGTGGAGAGCGGGTCGGCCAGGGTGTCGATCTTGTTCAGCACCACAAAGCGTTCGAGCGAGTTGCCGCTGAGGTGTTCGCGCCAGATGGCCAGGTCGCTGCGCGTCACACCGGTATCGGCAGCAAGCATGAACACGGTGGCATGCGCCGAAGGCAACAGGCCCAGCGTGAGCTCGGGTTCGGCGCCGATCGCGTTCAACCCTGGTGTGTCAAGCACCACGAGGCCGCGCTTGAGCAGCGGATGCGGGTAGTTGATCACGGCGTGACGCCAGGCCGGCACGTCGACCTGGCCGTCAGCGTCGCGCACCGGGTTGTCTTGCGGGCGTTCGTCGCTCCACAGGCCCAGCGCGCGGGCGGCGTCGACGCTGACCTTGCGCGTGCGCGTCACCTCGGTGAGCGCCTGGGCCAGCAGCGCGGCGTCGTTCAATTGCAGGGGAATGCGAGCCCAGGTGTCGGCGCGGCCGCGCAGCTCGGCCAGCGCCAAGCCCTGCAAGCGCGTCTCGATGGGCAACAGCGAAAGCTGCACCGGTTCATCGGCGCTGTAGGCCAGCTCCACCGGGCACATGGTGGTGCGCCCGGGCGTGGGCGGCAGCACGCCCCGGCCGCGGGCGGCAAAGAAGATGGGGTTGATTAGTTAGGGCTTTGCGCGCGAGAACACGGCCACCAACCCGACCCAAA
>JANMYI010000437.1:0-8558 GCA_031381955.1 Burkholderiales bacterium | reverse complement strand
TGGTGTGGCAAAAGGGCCTGCGCATGTCGGGCCAGCATTCGGGCGTTTCCGGCACGTCGGTACCGCGTTACTTCAAGCTGCGTGCGGCAGACGGTGGCGCCGCACTGGATGTGTGGCAGCCGGTTGAGATGGAGCTTGCGGTTTGGCGGCGCACGGTGGAGGCCAACCCTGACGCGAACAACGACATCGCTCGCGCCGGCTTCAAGCGCGCCTTCAGCATCGCGCAGGCCGAAGACTATCGCCCACAGCCCGAAACGCCCAAGTGGCTGGAACCCTGGGGCCAGCGGCAAACCGACTTGCTCGTGCTGGGCACCGGCCTGTTGGTCTTAACCGCAGGCTTGGTGTGGCAGCGCAAGACCGCGGCCAGTGCGCAGCGCCTGCGCGGCTTTCGCATCGCCTTCCTGCTCTTCACGCTGGTGTTCATTGGCTGGTATGCCCAGGGCCAGCTCACCATCGTCAGCCTCACCGCCTTGGTCGAAGCCCTGGCCGCCGGGCGCAGCGCCGAATTCCTGCTCGCCGACCCGATGGCCGTTGTCCTGTGGATCTTCACGTTTGCCAGCCTGCTCGTCTGGGGCCGCGGCACCTTCTGCGGCTGGCTGTGCCCCTTCGGCGCCTTGCAAGAACTGGTCGCGATGCTGGCAAAACGCCTGGGCCTGGTGCAGCGCCACCTGCGCCTGCACACCGACCATGCGCTCAAGCGCATCAAGTACGGCGTGCTCGCTGTGCTGGTGGGCACCGCGGCCGTGGCCTCGCCGCTCACCGACACGCTGGTGGAAGTGGAGCCCTTCAAGACCGCCATCAGCCTGCACTTTCAGCGCGAATGGCCCTACCTGCTGTTTGCCGTGGCCTGCCTGGTCTTGGGCACGGTGGTGTACCGCGGCTACTGCCGCTACATCTGCCCGCTCGGCGCGGCCCTGGCCGTGCTGGGCAGCGTGCGCATCTTCAACTGGATACCGCGCCGCGCTGAATGCGGCACGCCCTGCCAGACCTGCCGCCACCGCTGCGAATACCAGGCCATCGAACCCAGCGGAAAGGTGGACTACACGGAATGCTTTCAATGCCTGGACTGCGTGCAGACGCACGACAACCCCAAGGCATGCCTGCCTCTGGTGCTGCAACACAAGGGCCGCACGATCCCGATTCGTGCATTGAAGCCGGCCACGACATGAAGCTGCAAACACGCCGCGATGCCTTGCGCCTGGCCTGGGGCCTGGGCGCCGCGTTGGCGCCAACGGCAGCTGTGCGTGCAGCCAAACCGGCGCTGCTGCACTGGCACGAAACCGCCCTGCTCGCCTTTGGCACCACGGTGTGGCTGCGGGCTGCACATGCAGATGAGCAGGTGGCGCAGCGCGGTGTGGCCGCGGCAGCCAGTGCCGTGCAGCGTGTGGATCAACTCATGAGCCTGTTCCGGCCCGACAGCGAAATCGTGCGCCTGAATCGCAGCGGCGTGCTGCAAGACCCGGCGCCTGAACTGCTGCGCGTGCTGCGCCTGGCGCTGCACGTGGCCCAAGCCAGCGGCGGCCTGTTCGACCCCACCGTGCAGCCGCTGTGGCAGCTCTGGCAGCGGGCCACGCGCGAGCAACGCCGCCCGCAGCCAGCCGAGCTGCACGCCGCGCTGGCGCACGTGGGTTGGCGTGGTCTGCATGTGGCGCCGCAGCGCATCACCTTGGCCAAACCCGGCATGGCGCTCACCCTGAACGGCATCGCCCAAGGGTTCGCCGCTGATGAAGCCGCAGCAGCCCTGCGCCAGCACGGCATCGGCCATGCCCTGCTGCAAACCGGCGAATGGTTGGCGCTGGGCCGGGCTGAGCAAGGCAAACCTTGGCAGCTGGGTGTGGCCAACCCGCGCAAGGCCGACGACCTGCTGGCCACGATCGTGGCCGATGGCCGCGCCATCGCCTGCTCGTCAGACGACAAGATGAGCTTCAGCGCCGACCATCGCGACCACCACATCCTCGACCCGCGCAGCGGCTATTCGCCCGCGCAGCTATCAAGCGTGGTGGTGCTGGCACCGAGCTGCGCGCTGGCCGATGCGCTGACCAAACCGATGTTCATGGGCAGCGCGGCGGCTGCACTGGTGTTGGCAACCCGCTGGAAGGAGGTGGATGTGCTGGCGGTGAGCAAGAGCGGCGCCATCAGCGCCAGCCCGGGGATTGCATTGCGCGGCCCAACTTGACGGCCACCAGAGTTTCTCGAAGTCACCCACGCTGGTGGCGCGGACAAGTGGCGCGCCAATACTTTCCCCACAAATGCTATGGGGCTTGTGAGGCCAGGCCCGCGCCACTAGGCTACGCGAACCCGTGATGTTCGGGACGGGGAGTAAGTTGATGGCTGAACCGAAGTGGAACCGCCGCCGCACCTTGGCGGCGATGGGCGGCATGCCTGCCGCAATGCTGGTGCCGAGCTTTCCGGCGTGGGCGCTCAAGTCCAGCGGCGGCCCCCCGGTCGCGCGCGTGGAGCCTGTGAGCGAAACGCTTTGGGGCGAGACCATCGTTGACGCCTACCGCTGGATGGAGAACGCCAAAGATCGCGACTGGGCACCGTTCATGAAGGGCTGGGCCGCATACACGCAAGGCGTGCTCAACGACATCCCTGGCCGCAAGCTGCTGGGCAAGCGCATCGGCAAGCTTTCCGGCGACCTGCCAATTGCCAACGCACCGCAGTCGGCCGGCGGCAAATTGTTCTACGAGATGCGGCCCGCCGGTGCCAACCAGTTCAAGCTGTACATGCGCGACGCTGGATCGGCCGGCGCCGAGCGCTTGCTGATTGACCCGAGCACGATGAGGGGTGTGGGCGGCGCCCACATGTCATTGGATTGGTGGGCGCCCGCGCCCGATGGCCGCTATGTGGTGCACGGCCTCTCGGCCGCCGGGTCGGAGGATTCGGTGGCCCACATTCTTGATGTGAACACTGGCCAAACGCTGTCCGAGCGCATTGATCGCACCCAGTACGCTGGCCCGAGCTGGCTGCCGGACAGCAGTGGTTTCTTCTACCTGCGCCTGGCTGCGGGATCCAAGCCCGGTTCGCCTGAACGCTATCTCGATTCGGCGTGTTGGCTGCACCGGTTGCGAACCGATCCTGAGGCCGACATCAAGATCCTTGCGCGCGGGCTCAACCCGCAAATGCTGATCGAGCGCAACGAGTTTCCGGTCGTTGCCGCCGACACCAGCTCGGCGTTCGTTGTGGCAGCGGTGGCCGGTGGCGTGCGCCGTGAGAACCCGCTCTACACGGCGCGGCTGGCCGATGTGCTGGCCGGCCAGCCGCAATGGAAGCGCGTGTGCGGCGTCGAGGACGAAGTGACCGGGTTTGCGTTTCGAGCCGACGAACTGTTCCTGCTCAGCACGCACAACGCGCCCAATGCACGCGTGCTTCGCACCTCGCTGTCGGCGCCTGATCTCGCCAAAGCTGCCAGCTCGGTGCCCGAAGGCGCGGCCGCGCTGGAGGCAATGGTGCTGGCACGCGACGGGCTCTATCTGCGTGACATGGATGGCGGCTACAGCTCACTGCGACGACTCGGCAACGACGGCCGCGTGGCGTCGGTCGTGCTGCCATTCGAGGGTGCCATCGAGGGCTTCAACGCATCCACCGCTGAAGACGGGCTGTGGTTTGCCGGCACCAGCTGGCTGCTGCCGCAATCGGTGTTTCGCGTCAACGGCAAGCAGACGGTCGAACGCGTTTCACTGGCGCCTGCGGCCACCATCGACACCTCGCGTTTCGAGGCCATTCGCAGCTTTGCCACCGCGCGTGATGGCACCAAGGTGCCGCTGTCGATCATTGCCCGCAAGGGCCTCAAGCGCGACGGCCGCAACCCGACCCTGGTCAACGCTTACGGCTCGTATCAGATTTCCTTCAATCCTTACTTCAACGCGCGCAGCCTTGCTTTCCTCGAACAAGGCGGTGTGCTGGCTGTTGCTCATGTGCGAGGCGGCGGCGAGTACGGCAAGCGCTGGTGGCGGGCCGGCCAGAAGATCAGCAAGCCCAACACGTGGCGAGACCTGATCGATGCCTGCGAAGCGCTGGTCAAGCAAGGCTGGACCAGCGCACGCCGCCTGGCGATACAGGGCGGCTCGGCAGGTGGCATCGCCGTGGGCCGCGCGCTCACTGAGCGGCCCGAGCTGTTTGCGGCAGTCATTTCCAATGTCGGCGTGAACAATGCACTGCGTACCGAGTTTTCACCCAACGGGCCGCCCAACATCGATGAGTTCGGCACAGTCACCGACCGAGCTGGATTTCTGGGTCTCAGGCAGATGGACGCGCTGCATGCGGTGCGCGACGGTGTGCGCTACCCGGCGGTGCTGCTCACCACCGGCATGACAGACCCGCGCGTTGAGCCCTGGGAGGTGGCCAAGATGGCAGCGCGCCTTCAAGCTGTTGCTGCCTCGCGCCCCGTCAACGACAGCAACCCTGTGCTGCTTCGCGTGGAGTTCGATGCAGGCCACGGCCTGGGCTCGACCCGCGAGCAGCGCGACGGCGAACGCGCCGACGAGTACAGCTTCGTGCTTTGGCGCACCGGGCATGCGGGCTTTCAACCCCGGGCCTGACGAGCCTGTCGTTCTACTGTCAGCCGGAACAAGTGCAGCAGCCTGCCTCACGTCAGAGACGTTGGCCTGGCACACCCACCTTCGATAACCACCATCAAACCAACCAGGCGACCTGCCATGCGATCCACCTTGTATGCTGCCTGCGCCCTGCTCCTGGCCTGCACCACCACCATGCCCACCCACACCACCGGCGCCAAGACCGAACTCGCCCCCAACGGCAAGCTGCGCGCCGCCATCAACCTGGGCAACCCCATCCTGGCCAACCGCGGCGCGCCGAATGAAGGGCCACGCGGCGTGTCGGTGGATCTGGCCACCGAGCTGGCGCGCCGCCTGGGCGTGAGCCTGGAACTCGTGATCTATGAAGCTGCCGGCAAGGTGGTGGACGGCGCGAAGGCCAACGCCTGGGACATCGCCTTCGTGGCCATCGACCCGGTGCGCGGCCAGGACATGCTGCAAACACCGCCTTATGTGGTGATCGAAGGCGCCTACCTGGTGGCCAACGCTTCGCCGCTGCGCAGCAACGATGAGGTCGACAAACCCGGCGTGCGCATCGCCGCGGCCAAAGGCAGCGCCTACGACCTGTACTTGAGCCGCGAGCTGAAGCAGGCGCAGATCGTTCATGCGCCCACCTCACCGGCCGTGACCGACGTGTTCTTGGCGCAAAAGCTCGACGTCGCCGCAGGCGTCAAACAGCAGCTGGAAGCCGACGCGCTGCGCATTGGCGGCTTGCGCCTGCTGCCGGGGCGATTCATGGTCATCAACCAGGCCATGGCCACGCCCAAGGGGCGCGACGCCGGCGCGCGCTATTTGCACACCTTTGTGGAAGACATGAAGGCCTCGGGCTTTGTGGCCCAGGCGCTCGCGCGGCATGGCATTCAGGGTGCGGCGGTGGCGCCGCCGGCGCCTTGACGCGGCCCGGCTACCAACTCAAGTCGTACCAGGCCAGCCCCAGCACCACACCGCTTTCGCGCTGCCCGCCCTCGCGCACGCGTTGCACTGAAACGTCGAGCGCCAGCTTCTCGCGCTGAATCCACCAGCGCACGCCGGCATGAAGCAAGCGCTGTTCGCCCTGCGCGGCGGCTTCGGCAAACAGCACGGTGCGGCGCCAGGCTTCACCTTGAATTGCCACCGAGCGCATCCATTCGCGCGGCGCGCCGCTGGGCTTGAACACGCCGGCGTTGACGTGCAGCAGCGCCGCACCTTGCATGATCTGGAACGTTAGCGGCGCGGTCAACGCCACGCCGACACGGCGCCAGCCCTGGGCAGCGGCGCGTTCAAACAGCAACTCGGCATCGATGCCCCAGCCAAAGCCGTCGCGCGCGATATGGTTGAACAGGTGCTTGAATTCCAGGCTCGCGCCGCGCAGCGTGCTGCCATCGGCGCGGTCACGTTCAAGTTCAAGCTGCAATGAGGTGGTCGGGTTGAAGGCGTATTCCACCGCCACGCTCACGCCGCGTGCCGCGCCCAGCCTTTGCCAGGTCGTCTCAATCGACCAGACCTGGTCGTCGTCTTCTTCTGCCGCCGCGCTGGTGGTGGCCAGGAAGGGCCGGTCGTCGGCGCAGGCGGCCGGGGCCAGCAACGCAGCAAACAGGGCCAGCAGCGCGCCGGCCAGGGCTTTGCAGTGCCGCAACATCCAGCCTTGCAGCCACCATGTGGAAACGTGATTCATGCACGAATTTTGGGGCTTGCCGCGGCGAACAGGGTTGGGTGTTTGCACGCAAGCGGCCAGGTGGCTGCGGCTCGTTAAAGTCGAGCCCATCGCATGAACTCTTCGCCTTCCCACCACGCGCCAAAGCGCCAGCATGGCTGCCACTGATCCGCCTGCACCGCCACGCCGCGAGGTCGTGCTCGGCAGGAACGCCAAGGTCTGGTGCGCCGTGGCGGCAGACACCCGGGTGGCGCAACGCTTCAGCGCCCAGCTTGGCCACAACGAAGTGGCCAGCTTCGCCTTCACGCCACAAGACCGGGTCTGGGTCTTCGCCTACTCGCGCGACCCGGCGCAGAACAGCGCACTGTTGCAGCGCTTGCACGGCGCCGGCGTGGCCGAGCTGGTGTATGTGTCGTCGTCGTCGGTGATCGTGAACGAGCGCAGCACCTGCTATGAATACCCGCGCGTCAAGCATCTGTCCGAACAGCAGGTTCTGGCCCTGCCGCATGGCCGCGTGCTCACGCTGGGCCTGGTGTATGGCCAGGCCAGCGAGCTGCCGGGTGGCGACAACATTGCCACCTCGCATGCGCGCCTGGCTGACTTCATGCTCGCGCCACACTGGCCTGAAGGCAACGGGCAGCGCCGCCGCTTGTTCGAGCGCATTCGCCGCCCATACAAGAACAGCCTGGACGCCGCGCTGTTTCAGCTCTATGGCGGCTTGATGACTTTGGCCGGGAGCCACCCCTGCCTGCTGCGCCCACTCGACTTGCTGCTGCGCACCGTGGGCCTGCGCTGGTATGGCTACACCTACCTGAGCAATCGGCTTTGGATTTCGAAGACATCGTCATAGGCTCGGGCCTGGCCGCGCTGGGCGCCGTGCTGGGCCTGGAGCACAGCCGCAGCGTGCTGGTGCTGGGCGGGCCGCACGTGGGGCAGTACGCGCACTACGACGCGCGCGCCACCGTGCCATGTTCGTACCTCGGCCTGGGCGGCCTGGGCAATGCCTGGCATGGGGTGATCCCCACCGGCTGGCGCAGCAACTTCGGTGCCGCGGCCGATGCTGACTTCGCGGCGCTGTTTGCGCACTTCTATCCGCGCACGCCGCTGCGCAAGCGGCTCGGCCAGCCGCACCTGTTCGTGCCCTGGCGGCCGATTCGTCCGTGGGCGGAATTGCTGCGCTTGCAGGCACAGCGCGCCGGCCGCCTTGTATTGCAGGCGGAACTGGCGGCCGGCTTTGCGCTGGCCGGCGGCGATTGGCCGGTGCGCGTGCACACGGCGCAACGTGAATATCGCGCCCGCCGCCTGTGGCTGGCCGCCGGTGCGCTGCATACGCCGGGCTTGATCGAACGTTCGCTGGGCATTCGCGCCGCACGCGAGGTCGTGTCCGATCATGCCTTCTGTTATATCGGCCAGGTTGATGGTGCCAGCGCACCGGTCATCGAGCGCGGCACCGAGGGTTTGTTCTTCCCGGCGCAGCATGTGGCCGGGCTGGATGCGCTGTACACCCTGCGCCCGGCGCGCTTTGCGTTCCGCCGGCTCGACTTCGGCATCGAGCAACGCGCCGTGTTCGGCCTGCCCACCGGCAACGCCGTGGCCAAGATCGCCCGGCGCGCGTCGCCGGGCCTGCTGGCCGAAGCCTTCTACAACCGCTTCGGCCTGTTCCCGAGCGCGCCGCGCTATAGCGTCTATGCCCAGGTGCTGGTGCCCGACGCCTATGCATTCAGCGGTTTGCCGGCGCAGCCCTTGCAGCCGCGCAGTGCCGTCATCCGCGCCGCCACCGATGCGGCTCGCCGGCTCGCACCCTATGCGGCGCTGCGGCCGTCGCAGCGCGCCGAGCTCATCATCCCCGGAATTCACTTGCATGATTCACTGGACGTTGCGGTGTTGCAGGCGCACGGCATCAACCAGCCCGGCGCGCCGGTGCAGGTGGTGGATGCGTCAGCCTGCCGCGGCATCGGCCCCGAGCACCATTCGTTCAAGATGATGCTGGCGGCGTGGCAGCGCGCCCAGCGGGCGGTACCTGCCCAGGCCTGACCTGCCGTGCAGTGCCGCACAGAGACGCGCAGTGACGCGCAGTGACGCGCTCATTCGACGCGCATCTTCCTTTGCAACGCCCCCACCGCCTGCCAGGCGCTTGATGCGCGATGAAAGCAGCAGCGCCTGCGCAGCTTGATGTCCGCCTCGCCTCGAACGGAATGCGAAGGGACTTCCCACCTTCGGTGGCCACGGTGGGCGACTTCAAACAATTCACGCACGCAGCCCAGTTCGGGGCCTGGATCGGCCTGACGCCGCGCCAGCATTCGAGCGGCGGCAAGAACAACTTGGGTGGCATCACCAAGCGCGGCGACAACTACCTGCGCAGCCTGCGC
>JANMYI010000429.1:0-5232 GCA_031381955.1 Burkholderiales bacterium | reverse complement strand
GCGCTTCGGTCGGCTCGGTGGTGGCGTAGACCACGGTCGACTGGCCGCTGGAGAACAGCAGCGAGAGCTCGTCGCGCAGCTCTTCGCGCAGTTTGTAGTCGAGGTTCACGAGCGGCTCGTCGAGCAGCATGAGCGGCGCGTTCTTCGCCAGCGCGCGGGCCAGCGCCACGCGCTGCTGCTGGCCGCCCGAGAGCTCGGCGGGCAGGCGCTTCAGGAACGGCTCGATGTGCAGCTTGGCGGCGAGTTCGTTGACACGCGCATCGATGTCGCTTTTGCCCATTGCGTCCTGGCGCAGCTTCAGCGGCGAGGCGATGTTGTCGGCCACCGTCATCGACGGGTAGTTGATGAACTGCTGGTAGACCATGGCCACGTTGCGTTCGCGCACGGCCTTGCCGGTCACGTCGATGCCGTCGGCGAGCACGCGGCCTTGAGCCGGTGCGTCCAGGCCGGCCATCACGCGCATCAGCGTGGTCTTGCCGGCCTGTGTGGCACCGAGCAACACGGTCACGGCGAGTGGCACCAGTGTCATGTCGAGCGGATACAGGTGAACCTGTGCGCCCACCCGCTGTTCGATGCGTTCGAGCCTCAGTTCCATGCGGTCTCCGTGGCCCGTGAGGCCGGGGTCGAGGTGGCCGGGCCGGGCCAGTGCGCGGTGCACCACTCTGCCACAGCGGCGCGTTGCGCTGGGCTCAGGTGCAGGCCGAGTTTGCTGCGGCGCCACAGCACGTCGTCGGCGTTGCGCGCCCATTCGTGCTGGTGCAGGTAGTTCAGTTCGGCTTCGAAAAGACCGGGTGCCACCTCGGCGCCCAGGCCACCCAGCCCGTTTGCCAGCACGGTGTCGATGCGCGCACCGTAGGCCCGCGCCAGGCGATGGCACAGCGTTGCCGAAAGCTGCGGGTAGCGCAACGCGGCAGCCTGCGCGAAACGGGTGAAGTTGCCAACGACGTCAGCGCGGGGGCGTTGCGCGTTGCCGATCCAAGCGCTCAAGTCGCCGCCCGGCAAGTACGCGCCATGGGTCCACGCGCCGCGTTTCGCGGCACTGCCGAGCGGCGCCGTCAGCAGGTCGGCGGCCTCTTCGGCGAGCTTGCGGAAGGTCGTGATCTTGCCGCCCCACACGGTGAGCAGCGGCGCCTGCGCGGTGTCGAGTTCGAGCAGGTAGTCGCGCGTCACGGCCGACGGGTCGCCCGATTCGTCGTCGAGCAGCGGGCGCACGCCGGCGTAGCTCCAGACCACGTCCTGCGGCGTCACGGGTTTGGCGAAATAGCGGTTCGCCTGCTCGCACAGGTAGGCGGTTTCGCTCTCGTCGATGCGCGCTTCGCCGACGGCGCCGTGGTGTTCCACGTCGGTGGTGCCGATCAGCGTGAAGTGAGTTTCGTAGGGGATAGCGAAGATGATGCGCTTGTCGGGGTTCTGGAAGATGTAGGCGTGGTCGTGCTCGAACATCTTCGGCACCACGATGTGGCTGCCCTTCACGAGCCGCAGCGACTTGGCGCGTGGCACGTGCGCGTGCTCGCTGAGGAATTGCGCCGCCCACGGGCCGGCCGCGTTGACGAGTGCGCGCGCGCTGAGCTCTCGCTGCCCGCCGGCGTCGCTTTGCAGCCGCACGCGCCACACCGTCGCCTCGCGCTGGGCATCGACGCAGCGCCAGCGGGTCAGCACTTCTGCACCGCGCTGGCGAGCGTCCATCGCGTTCAGCACCACCAGGCGCGCATCGTCGACCCAGCCGTCGGAATAGATGAAACCCTTGCTGAACATCGGCTTCAAAGGCTGGCCCGCGGGATGCGCCCGCAGATCCACCGTGCGCGAGCCGGGCAGCACTTCGCGCTTGGCCAAATGGTCGTACAGAAACAGGCCGATGCGGATCATCCAGACCGGCCGCATGGACTTGTTGTTTGGATCGTGCGGCATCACGAAACACAGCGGCCACATGATGTGCGGCGCGCTCTTGAGCAACACCTCGCGTTCGGCCAGCGCCTTCTTCACCAGCGAGAACTCGTAGTACTCGAGATAACGCAGGCCGCCGTGGATCAGCTTGGTACTCGACGACGAGGTGTGCGCGGCGAGGTCGTCTTTCTCGCACAGCAAGACCGACAGGCCACGCCCGGCCAGGTCGCGCGCGATGCCGGCGCCGTTGATGCCGCCGCCGACCACGAGCACGTCGCACGCCTGGGAAGGCGCGACATTCGGGTCTTCTGCCTGCCGCGGGGGCTGGCCGGTGGGTTCGGTGGGGCGCAACAGGTTTCCTCGGTTTCGATGTGCCGGACATTCGAGCCGCGCCGTTTGACGCAGCGAGGAATATTCACGGGCTGATTGTTCGTTTCGATTCGTTTACGTTCTTCTTCTTTCTATTGTTAACCCAGCACAGCACAAAACGCAAGCGCGGTTTCCGCAATGGATGCGCCGCAGCGGCCCGCTAGGCTCCAGCGCACTGCGTCGCTGCTTTTCTTCGCCCGCCATGACCCCGAACCCCCGCCAGGCCCTGCTGCTGACCGAAGTGCGCAGCCGCGGTTCGGTTTCGATCGAAGCACTGGCCGAGCAGTTCGCGGTGACGCTGCAGACCGTGCGGCGCGACGTGAAGCTGCTGTCCGACGCCGGGCTGCTGGCGCGTTTTCACGGCGGCGTGCGCGTGCCGAGCTCGACCACCGAGAACATCGAGTACCTGCAACGCCAGATGCTCAATGAGCAGGCCAAGCAGCGCATCGCGCGCACGGTGGCGGCGGCCGTGCCGGTGGGCTGCTCGCTGATCATCAACATCGGCACGACCACCGAAGCGATTGCGCGCGAGCTGCTGCGCCACAAGGGCTTGCGCGTGATCACGAACAACCTGAACGTGGCGGCGATCCTGTCCGACAACCCGGACTGCGAGGTGATCGTGGCCGGCGGCATCGTGCGTTCGCGCGACCGCGGCATCGTGGGCGAAGTGACGGTCGATTTCATCAAGCAGTTCAAGGTCGACATCGGCCTGATCGGCATCTCGGGCATCGAGGCCGACGGCACTTTGCGCGACTTCGACTACCGCGAAGTGAAGGTGGCACGCGCCATCATCGAACACTCGCGCGAGGTCTGGGTCGCGGCCGATCACAGCAAGTTCAACCGCCCGGCGATGGTGGAGCTGGCGCGTTTCGACCAGGTCGACATGCTGTTCACCGACGCACCGCCGCCGGCGCCATTCCCGCACCTGCTGAGCCAGGCCGGTGTGAACTGCGTGACCTGCGGGTCTCAGGAGTCGGCGTGATTGACAAGACCCATATCCTCGCGCTCGACTTGGGCACGTCGAATTCACGCAGCATCGTGTTCGATGCGCAGGGGCACATCGTTTCGATGGCGCAGCGCGAGTTGCGGCAGATCTATCCCAGGCCGGGCTGGGTTGAACACGATCCGCTGGAGTTGTGGGACACGCAGCTCGCCATCGCACACGAAGCGCTCGCCAGGGCCGGCCTGAAAGCGAGTGAGGTGGCCGCGATCGGCATCACCCACCAGCGCGAAACCACGGTCGTTTGGAGCCGCTTGACCCGCGCCCCCCTGTACAACGCCCACATATGGCAAGACCGTCGCGCCGAACCCACCTGCGCCGCGTTTTTCGATACCGTGCCCGGCGCGCGGGCGGCGGCGCATCGCGGCGAACTGGCGTTCGGCACCGTCGGCACCTGGCTGATGTGGCAGCTCACGGGCGGCCAGGTGCACGCCACCGACGTGAGCAACGCCTCGCGCACGCTGCTGCTGAGCGTGCGCGCGAACGAGTGGGACGACGAGCTGCTGGGGCTGCTAGACATCCCGCGCGAGGTGCTGCCGGTGGTGCACCCGTCGAGCCACCCCTGCGGCAGCACACGCGCCGCCATCTTCGGTGCCGCGATACCGATCGGCGCAAGCCACCGCCACGCTGGCGTTCGCGCTCGAAAGCAGCGTCTTCATCGGCGGCGCCGTGGTGCAGTGGCTGCGCGACGGCCTGCCTGCGATTCAGGGCAGCGGCGAAGTGCAGCAGTTGGCCGAGAGCGTGCCTGGACGAGCTGAGCGCGCAGTGGCAGGTGCAGCGCCGCTTTCACCCGACGCTGCCGCGCGAGCGCGCGGCCGAGTTGATGACGAACTGGGGACGCGCGGTGCGCCAGACGGTGGCCGGCTGAGGGCACAGACCGCCAAATTCGGCTGCTCGCGGCGCTTGAGCAACTTGGCCCAACTCAGAGCCTGTGAAGATATGAATCGCGCCCGCGCCGGGGTAGCCAAGGGCGCTGGCCACAGACGCAAATCCATCGGTCTATTTAGTGCGCCCAGCATGCCACACCACACTAGCCTGACAACGAAATCCATCAATCTCATCTCGCGACAGCATTTGTGAAAGCGACCACTTAGCATGCGTGCTGCAACCGGAGAGCGCGCATGAGAAAGACCGTCAAGTCCATGGTCGACGAGGCCACCGCCGCCATCACCACGTACAGCGTGGAGGAAGCCGTCGCGCTGCACAGCCGCGAGGACGTGCAGTTCATCGACATCCGCGACGTGCGCGAACTCGAGCGCGAAGGCGTGGTGCCCGGCGCCTTCCACGCGCCGCGCGGCATGCTCGAATTCTGGGTCGACCCCGAAAGCCCGTACCACAAACCGCTGTTTGCACAGGACAAACACTTCGTGCTGTTCTGCGCCGCCGGCTGGCGCAGCGCCCTGGCCACCAAGACGCTGCAAGACATGGGCTTGCCCAGGGTGGCACACATCGACGGCGGCTTCGGCGCCTGGAAGCAGGCCGGCGCGCCCGTGGCCGAGCAGGCGGCCAAGCAGGCCAAGCCCGCCAAGCCGACGCAGGCGTGAACGTGATCGACCTGGCCGCCTACCTGCGCATCCAGGCGCGCGCCAACCGGCTGGCCAACCACCGGCTGCATGCGGCCATGGCGGAGTTGACGCACGCTGACTTCCATGCGCCGCGCGCGGCGTTCTTTCCCTCGCTGGCGCTGACGCTGAACCATATCCTGGCTGTCGATCTGTACTACGTCGCCGTGCTGTGGCGCGAGAGCGACCCGCGAGCGGCCTTCGATGCCTTCGTGCCCGTGGACGCGGTGGCTAATCTGGCCGCGCACCAGGCCCGTAGCGACGCGCGGCTGGTCGCCTATTGCGACGCGCTCGACGCGCCAGGCTGCGACGCCGGCATCAGCATTCCGCGCCGCGGCCATGTGCAGCAAGACCAGGTGGCCCACCTGCTGGCCCACCTGTTCAACCACCAGACCCACCACCGCGGCCAGGCCCATG
>JANMYI010000420.1:0-2757 GCA_031381955.1 Burkholderiales bacterium | reverse complement strand
GGTGAACCAAAGCACCAACTTCCACGGCGCCTTGCGTTCACCGAACGCTTCCAGCACCGCCTGAACGGCCTTGATCGGCCTGTGATCCTCGAACTGAAATAGCGGAAACACCTCGCGGGGCTGACCCGATTCATCACGGTGGCGCACGGCGAACACTTGGTGCCGCTTCTTCCAGTTGTCTGCCAGGGCGTTGCGGTTGGTGGCGCGCGACTGGTTGGCATCGGCCAATTGTTCGGCCGTGACGTACCCGAACTCGTTGAGCACGCGCGCGTGGCGTGTAGCGATCCGCTGGGCCATGCGGTTATCCACCGAACTGGGCATCACCATCTGGCCGGTGATGAAGTCGACCAATTCCTCCAGCTTCTGCTCCCGTACTGCGGCTGTCTTCTGCGACAACAGCCGGTCGAGCATGGGCATCACAGCTTCCAGCACCTGTGACATGGCGGGACTGTGCACTTGCACCAGGTACGACTGTCCTGCCTTGCCCGCCGCAGGTTTACGGGTCGTGTCGGATGCTGCGCCCGCGCGCGCCGTTCCAGCGGGCAAAGGCTGGAACGACAGGACGCCACCGAGTAGCGCCGCGCGTGTCGTGGACTTGCTCATCGCGGCAACCTCATTTTGATGAAATTGAACCAATTGTATGCATACAGGTCAGTTTCATCAATTGATGATGCCGCTCTATCCAAATGCCGCGCGGAAGCGCTTGCAACGTCGAGTCAATGACAAGGTTTGATCAATTCTTGCAGCGCCAAGTCGGGCCATCATGGCCGCCGGTCGCGACTCAGTCCCATTGTTTTGACGGTTCTGATCTGAGCTCGGGTGCCTCGGGCCGCTCGCACGCCCTGAGCGCCGCGCATTCAACCGGATTCCATCCGCTTTACTTGTGCCAGCCGCAGCCCGCGCGCGCCCGTGGTCATCGACTGGCTGACAATAGCGGTTTCGTCGATGAAGGGGCATCATGACCCTCAAAGCCATCTTCCGCAAAGGCTCGCGCCCTACCGCCCACGCAGCCGTGTTGTCGGTCACCTTGCTGCTGGGCGGATGCGCCATGGTGGCGCAGAACCCGTCGTCGGCGCTCAAGCCGGTGAACGCGGTGGCCGACGGCGTTGACGATCGTGTGATGCTCAAGGGCTACGACGTCGTGGCCTACTTCACCCGCAACCAGCACATGATGGGCTCGCCCCAGATCAAGAGCGTGCACGAAGGCGTGACGTTTCGCTTTGCCAACGCCGAGCACAAGGCGCTGTTCGACGCCAGCCCGGCCAAATACATGCCGCAGTACGGCGGCTACTGCGCCAACGGCCTGGTCTACGGCATCCCCTGGGGCGGCGACGGCGACACATGGCTGATGGTCGACGGCAAGCTATACCTCAACGGCGGCGCAGGCTCTAAAGCGGCCTTCATGCTCGACGTGCCGGGCCACATCAAACTGGCCGACAAATACTGGGCCGAGGAAGTTCGCGGCAGCAACAGCTTTTTGCAACGCGCCAAGCGCCTGGTGTTCCGCGTGCCGCACTACAAGAGCGGCGAGGAGTTGGAGCGGATGGTCAAGGCGGCGGCGGCGAAGAAAGAGTGAGACCTTCGCAAAATCGAGCGATCCTTCGGTAGCGCCCGAGGTCGCGGACACGCTGACTGCAGGTCCTGCCCGTGCCGCGCATTGCCGCCGTCGGGTCGACGCTGTATGATATACATTTGATTTGTATATCATTTAGGCAAACATGCAAGTCGCAAAGTGGGGTAACAGCCTGGCCGTGCGCATTCCAGTTGCAGTCGTCGAGGCGCTCGATCTGAAACCTGGTGACAACATCGACATCCACGTTGCCGGTGAGCGCTCCTTTGCAATCGAGAAGGCACCCGCAGCGCGGGACATCCTGGCCCGGTTGCGAAAATTCCGAGGCCGACTGCCCGCTGATTTCAAGTTCGACCGCATCGAAGCCCATGCGCGTCGCTGAGGCCTTCTTCGACACCAACGTGGTGCTCTACCTGCTGTCGCAGGACTCAGCCAAGGCTGATCGCGCCGAAGAACTGATGGCCCTGGGCGGCACGATCAGCGTGCAGGTGTTGAACGAGTTCGCGACGGTCGCCTCGCGCAAGCTGCGTATGTCATGGGCCGAGATCCGTGAAGTCCTGGCGCAGATTCGAGCCGTCTGTGCACTTGAGCCGATCACCATCGAGACACACGAACGGGCACTGCAAATTGCCGAGCGTTACGGGTACTCGATCTACGACGCCCTCATCGTGGCCGCTGCCTTGCTGGCGGGCTGCAAGACGCTTTATTCGGAAGACATGCAGCACGACCAGGTCATCGACCAGCAACTCACGATACGCAACCCGTTCGCATCGTCGTGAGTTCTTCAGGGTTCGCGCGATAGCAGCGGTTGGACTGCCTCTCCTTGACCCCGAAAGCCGAGTGCATTGCGCGTTCGACGTCAATGACAAGTTCTGATCAGACAAGCCAAGCCGCATCCGCGCCATCATGGCCACAGGTGTTGCGATGCAGTCCTATCGTTTTGGCGGTTTCATCCTGAGCCCGGATGCCCCGGGCTGGTCGCACGCCCTGAGCGCCGCGTATGCCACGGGTTTTCATCCGCTGTGCCAATGCCAGCCGCCACCCGCGCGCCTGCGCCTGTACATCTCGCGCCTCAACGACGCCCATATGCTCAAGCGCATGCCGTTCACGGGGCCCGGCCACGCGCCGAACTGCGACCACTACGAACCGCCCCCCGAACTGTCGGGCTATGGCCAGGTCAATGGCTC
>JANMYI010000350.1:0-4682 GCA_031381955.1 Burkholderiales bacterium | reverse complement strand
CGGAAACACTAAATTGCCATTTTCAGAGACGGATAATGTCGATCATCCAGTAAGTTTGTACGCCGCCACCAAAAAGGCCAACGAGCTGATGGCGCACACCTACAGCCACTTGTTCGGCCTGCCGACCACGGGGCTGCGCTTCTTCACGGTGTACGGCCCTTGGGGCCGGCCCGACATGGCCCTGTTCCTGTTCACCAAGGCGATGCTGGCCGGCCAGCCGATCAAGGTGTTCAACCACGGCCAGATGGTGCGCGACTTCACTTTCATCGACGACATCGCCGCTGGCGTGGTGCACACGCTCGACCGCCCCGCCACGCCAGGCGCCGATTACGACACCGCCCGGCCAGACCCGGCGCAGAGCAACGCGCCGTATCGCATCTTCAACATCGGCAACCACGACCCGGTGCAACTCATGGCCTTCGTGCAGGCCATCGAGCACAAGCTGGGCGTGGTGGCGAAGAAAGAATTCCTGCCGCTGCAAGACGGCGACGTGCCGGCCACCTATGCCGATGTGTCCGAACTCGCGCGCTGGACCGGTTTCACCCCGGCCACGCCCATTGGCGACGGCGTGGGCCGCTTCGTCGACTGGTACCGCGCCTACTACCAGGCCTGACATTCATTCGCATCCAGAGCAAGAAGAGAACGTTTCATGACCACCGTTGCAGTTGTCGGCCTGGGCTATGTGGGGCTGCCCCTGGCCGTTGAGTTCGGCAAGAAGTTCAAGACCATCGGCTTCGATTTGTCGGCGGAGAAAGTCGCCGCCTACCAGCGCTTTGAAGACCCCACTGGGGAAGTCAGCGCAGACAACCTGCGCGCGGCCACGCAGTTGCGTTGCACCACCGACCCCGCCGCGCTGGGCGAGGCCGACTTCATCGTGGTGGCCGTGCCCACGCCGGTGGACGATGCCCACAAGCCCGACTTCACGCCGCTCGTGAAATCGTCTGAAAGCGTGGGCCGGCACATGAAGCGCGGCACCACGGTGGTGTATGAGTCAACCGTGTACCCAGGCGCTACCGAAGAGGTGTGCATTCCGATCCTCGAGCGCTTGTCCGGCTTGCGCTGGAAGCAAGACTTCTTCGTCGGCTACAGCCCCGAACGCATCAACCCGGGCGACAAGGAGCGCACGGTCACCAAGATCGTCAAGGTGGTCTCGGGTGACTCACCCGCCACGCTTGAACTGGTGGCCAGCACGTACGGCGCCATCATCACCGCGGGCGTGTACCAGGCCAGCAGCATCAAGGTGGCCGAGGCCGCGAAGGTGATTGAAAACACCCAGCGCGACTTGAACATCGCCTTGATGAACGAGCTGTCGCTGATCTTCCATCGCATCGGCATCGACACGCTGGAAGTGCTGCAAGCGGCGGGCACGAAATGGAACTTCCTGCCCTTCCGCCCCGGCCTGGTGGGCGGCCACTGCATCGGTGTGGACCCGTACTACTTGACCTACAAGGCCGAGATGCTGGGCTACAACCCGCAGGTCATTCTGGCCGGGCGGCGCATCAACGACGACATGGGCAAGTACATCGCCGAACAGACCATCAAACAAATGATTGCGTGCGGCAGCGCCATCAAAGGCGCCCGCGTCAACGTGCTGGGGCTGACCTTCAAGGAAAACTGCCCCGACCTGCGCAACAGCAAGGTCATCGACATCATCCGCGAACTCCACACCTACGGCGTTGAGGTCTTCGTGCACGACCCAGAGGGCAGCCCGGCGCAGGCGCAGCACGAGTACGGCGTCACGCTCACTGAGTGGAGCGCACTGCCACGCGCCGACGCCGTGATCGCCGCGGTGGCGCACCGCCACTATCAGCAGTTGCCCATTGCCGAGCTGGCCAGCAAAGTGATGCCCGGGGGCTGCTTTGCCGATGTGAAGTGTGCCTTCGACCCGGCCGCGCTGGCCCAGGCCGGGCTGCGCGTGTGGCGCCTTTGATTCGCACGCCGCGCGGTGACGCTCAGCGCCGGCCGTAGGTGTCGTCGAGCCTGACGATGTCGTCTTCGCCCAGGTAGCTGCCCGACTGCACTTCGATGATCTCCAACGGCACCAGGCCCGGGTTGGCCAGGCGGTGTATTTCGCCCAGCGGGATGTAGGTGCTCTGGTTCTCAGTCAAGAGCTGCGTGGTCTGGCCGCGCGTGACCTCGGCCGTGCCGGTCACAACGATCCAGTGCTCGGCACGGTGAAAGTGTTTTTGCAGGCTCAATGACGCACCGGGCTTGACCATGATGCGCTTGACCTGGAACCGCGGGCCGTTGTCGATGCTGTCGTACCAGCCCCATGGGCGGTGCACTTGGCGGTGCAGCAACTGCTCCTCGCGCCCGTCGGCATGCAACTGGGCCACGACCTGGCGCACTTCCTGGCTGCGCTGGCGGTCGATCACCAACACGCTGTCGGCGGTTTCGACCACCACCACGTCTTTCAGCCCCACCGTGGCCACCAGGCGCGTGGTGGCGTAAACGGCGGTGTTGTCGCAGTCCTTGATGACGGCGTCGCCCTGGCTGGCGTTGCCGCGTTCGTCTTTCGGCAGCATCGTCCACACCGCTTCCCAGGCGCCCAGGTCAGACCAGCCGGCGTCCAGCGGCACCATGCGCAATGCGGGGCCGCCCATGGTGCCGGTGGCGAGCTTTTCCAGCACCGCGTAGTCGACCGATTCGCTGGGGATGGCGGCGAACAGCTTGGCGTCGGGGCGCACGAAGCGCTCGTCGTTGGCATGCACCTCATGTGCGGCGCGCGTGGCCGCGGCGATGTCCGGGCGCAAGCGCTCGATGGCCGCCAGCCACACCGAAGCGCGCATCACAAAGATGCCGCTGTTCCAGAAATAGCCACCCGCGGCCAGGTAAGCCTGCGCCGTGTGCAGATCGGGCTTTTCCACAAAGCGCGCCACCGCAACAGCGCTACCGGGCGCGCAGGTTGCGCTGCACTGGATGTAGCCGAAGCCGGTTTCCGGCCGGTCGGGCGTGATGCCCAGGATCACCACGGCGCCGCTGGCCGCCTCGGCCACGGCAGCGCGCAAGGCGACGCTGAACGCCGCGCCATCGGTGACGGCTTGGTCTGCGGGCGTGACCACCAGCACCGGGTCGGATCCACCCGCCACGGCCTGCAGGGCGGCCAGGGTGACGGCCGGCGCGGTGTTGCGCCCAGCCGGCTCAAGCAAGACCGTGGCGCTGTGCTGGCCGATTTCACGCAGTTGGTCGAGCAACAAGAAACGGTGTTCCTCATTGCCCAGCACCAGGCTGGGTGCCAGTGCCAGGCCTGGGCCGGCCAATGCGGCCACGCGCTGCACCGCCTGCTGGAACAAGGTTTGCACGCCGCCAAAAGCCAGAAATTGCTTGGGAAACTTTGCGCGCGACAGCGGCCACAAGCGTGTGCCCGAGCCGCCGGCCATGATGACGGGCAACACCGCCACGGCGGGCGAGAGTGAAGGGGTCAACGACATCAGGTCAAGCGTCCTCAAAGCCATTCGGGTTCATCGATTGCCAGCGCCAACTGTCAGCGCACATGCGGGCCAGGTCGTGGCGCGCGGACCAGCCCAGCAGCTCACGGGCCAGGGCGGTGTGGGCATAGCACGCGGCCACGTCGCCAGGCCGGCGCGGCGTGAATTGCACGGCAATGGGCCGCCCGCTGGCCTGCTCGTAGGCTTGAACCACTTCAAGCACGGAATGCCCGCGCCCGGTGCCCAGGTTGGCCACGAACGAGCTGCGGCCGGCGGCCAGGTGGTTCAGTGCCGCGACGTGGCCATCAGCCAGGTCACACACATGGATGTAGTCGCGCACGCCGGTGCCGTCGGGCGTGTCGTAGTCGTTGCCGAACACGTTGACATGGCTGCGCCGGCCCACGGCCACTTGAGCCACATACGGCATCAAGTTGCTGGGCGTGCCGCGCGGGTCTTCGCCGATCAGGCCACTTTCGTGCGCGCCCACGGGGTTGAAGTAGCGCAGCGTGCCGATGCGCCAGGCCGCTTCGCTTGTTTGCAAGTCACGCAAGAGCTGCTCGCCGAACAGCTTGGTCTGGCCATAGGGGTTCTGCGCCGACAGGCTGGCGTGCTCGCCGATCGGCAAACGCTCTGAGCTGCCGTACACCGTGGCACTGGAACTGAACACCAGGTTGTGCACCCGGTGCCGGGCCATGGTCTCGCACAGGCTGAGCAGGCTGCCCAGGTTGTTGCGGTAGTAGCGCAGCGGCTGCGCCACCGATTCGCCCACTGCCTTGAAGGCGGCAAAGTGCACCGTCGCGTCCGGCCGATGCTTGGCGAAAATCCGCTCCAGTGCGGAGCTATCACAGACATCGGCTTGCTCAAAAACAGGCGCCACGCCGCTCAGCGTGTGCAGCCGCTTCAGCACCTGTGGCGAGCTGTTGGAAAAGTCGTCCACCCCCACCACTTGCCAGCCCGCTGCGGCCAGCGCCAGCCAAGTGTGCGATGCGATATACCCGGTGGCACCCGTCAGCAATACCGTTGCCATGCCCGGCTTAGCGCAGCGTGATGCGAACCTGGCAGCCCACCGAGTTGTAGTCGTAGTTTCCCCCGCCGGTGTCGCGGGAGGTCAGGCTCAGGTCGCAGCCGGCGTTGATGGCACGAGTGGCCTCCCAAATGGCACCCAGGGTGAACTGGCGCAAGTCGTCGTTGCCGGCGACAAAACTGCTCGTGCTGCCCGTGGCCAGCGTGCTCACCGTGTCGCGGCGCGTGTAG
>JANMYI010000332.1:0-4761 GCA_031381955.1 Burkholderiales bacterium | reverse complement strand
TTGCGCGCCAAGCTCAGGGAATGGTGAACAAGGAGGCTGTCGGGTTTTGAATCGGGACCTAGCCAGGCCCCACGGCCTGCAAGTTCAGGGCGTCAACTCGACATCCACCACGGTGGCCGCAAGTGTGGCAGCGGCCGCGTCGGCCGCGGCGGCGGCCTTCAGCACGAACTCGAAGCAGGCACCGCCGCCGTCCACACCTTGTGCGCTGACGCTGCCGCCGTGGCGTTCGATGATGCGCTGCACGATGGTCAACCCGATGCCGGTGCCGGAGTAGTCGTGGGCCGAACGCAGGCGGCGGAAAGGGTGAAACAAGGTCTGCGCCTGATCGGGCGGGAAGCCCACGCCGTTGTCGACCACGCGCACGCACATGCGCCCTTCTGGCTGGCCTTCGGCTTCCACGCTGACCAGCGGTGCCAACGAGTCGCGCGTGAACTTGGCGGCATTGCCCAGCAGGTTGGCCAGCACGATCTTCAGCGCCGCGGCCGAGCCTTCGACCCAGATGCCGTCTTGTACCGCCCACTGCAGCGGCGCGCTGCGCACCAGATCGGGCAGCTCGGCCACCACCTCCTGGGCCAATGCGCTGAGATTGACCGCTTCGCGCGGCATGGGCAGCAGCGTGGAGCGCGCCAGCGCCATCAAGGCTTCAACCAACTCGTTCATTTGCGACGCCGCCTGGATTTGCAGCGACAACAACTCTTCGTCTTCGGCCCGCAACTGGCCTTGCAGCCGGCTTTGCAGCAAGGTGGCCAGGCCCTGCACATGGCCGATGGGGGTGCGCAGCTCATGCGCAAGCTGGCGCGCGAAGGCGTCGAGGTCGGCATTGAGCTGCTGCAATTCATGCGTGCGCTCGGCCACGGCGCGTTGCAGGGTTTCGTTGTGGCGCATCAACAGCCGCTCGGCTTCTTTGCGCGCAGTGATGTCACGGCCCACGCCGTGGTAGCCGCGGAAGCGGTGCTGGCTGTCAAAGCGCGGCACGCCGCTGACTGAAAACCACACGAAACGGCCCGGCCGCACTTCGAGTTCGATTTGCAGTGAACGGAACGGGCGGTGGGCTTCAAGGTCGGCCCGGTGCTCGGCCCATTGCTCGGGGGTCAAGGCATTGCCATAGGCGTCCCAACGCGTCTGGCCTTCCACTTGCTCCAGCAAATTGCCAAACCGTTGGCGCAGTTCAGGGCGCAACGGCAGCAGCCGGTGTTCTCGGTCGGTTTCCCAGTACCAGTCGCTGGCCAGTCCCACCATGGTGGACCAACGCTGTTCGTTGGCCAGCAAATGCTCGTGCGCCAGCTTGCGCTCGCTCACATCACGGCCCACGCCCTCATAGCCGAGGAGGTTGCCTTGCTCATCGAGCCGCGCGCGCCCACTCAGCGACACCCAAACCAGGCCCGGGCCGCGTTGCGCAGCGACCTGAAATTCGAGGTCTCGAAACGGTATCTGCTTGGCCAGGGCATCGTGAAAATTGCGCCAACCGCCAGGGGGGGAGCGGAAGAAGGCGATCTGGTCGTGGCGGTGGCCGAGCACATCTTCCACCTGCCAGCCTTGCTCGGTGAGGAAGGGCGCCGAACGCGACAGCCAGCTGATGCGGTGTTCAGCATCGGTTTCCCAATACCAGTCGGCCGATAAATCGGCGAGCGCCTGCCAGCGCCGTTCGGACTGGCCCAGCACGCTTTCCACACCGTTGGCCAGGGCGCCAAAGGCTGACGGTGCGCTGTCTTCATCGCGCAGGCCCTTCACGGCAGATTGCCAGGCGCCGCTGCCCAGGTCGTCGGAGAACTGGTGCAGCGACTGGCCCAGGCGGCGGCGCTCGCGCCACAGGTTGGCCACGCCGGCCAGCAGCGCCAAGGCCAGCACGCCCATCAACAGCACTTGCCACAGGTGTGCGCGCGCCAACTGCTCATCGCTCAGCTCGCGCACCGCCTGGCTCAGCGCGGCGGCGGTGCCCACCTGGCTGCGCAGCGACAGCAAGACCGCCGCGGTGTTGCCTTCGTGGGACAGGCGGGCACGCAGCAGCGTCCACTGCTTTTCAAGCGTCACCAACTCCGGCGCGTTGAAGTTGGCCTGTGCCAGCTCCACGCCCACGGCGGCCAAATGGTGGTCGAGCACCTGCACCGCGCGCACCAACTCAGGGGGCAGGTCAGCGGGCGCCGGCGCGGCGCTGACCAAGGCCAACTCCAGCCGCAGGTGGCTGGCATGCAACTGTTCAGCACTGTGCAGGGGTGACAGGCCTGGCGGGCGCAACAGCATGGCAAACATCAATGCCACGCAGGCCAGCAGCAGCGCCCACAACGTCAAGCGCGTGGGCCCGAACAGGCGATGAACTGGGGCATTGCCGCCCGGCACCTGAGCGGTGCGCTTGGCAGGGTGGGCGGAGTGCTTGTTTCCCAACGGTATGTCGATCGATCAAGGGCCCATCAACAAGCAGATCTTGAGGGGCTCCTCAGGGTTCTTCGGCTGCGGCTTCAAATGACCGCTGGTTTGAGCCGCAATTGTGTCCAGCTTTGATGAGGCCGGCAACAGGCGACGCGGCGCATTGGGCGCATCAAGCCAGCGGTTTGGTCGCCGCGCGGCCCTGGCGGCCGCACCGAGCGTTAAATATTCACGCCAGCAACAGGCCGCGGCGTGGCAACGCTGCAGCGCCGCCGATGCTGGAATAGAGCTGCGCCGGTGGCGACGCGGGCAGCAGTATTTCAAGCGCGCGTTGCTGTGCGGCAAGGGCGCGCGCCACGGCCTGGCGCTGCGCGCCGGCCTGCGCGTACAGGTGCGCCACGCGTGTGCGCAGCGCCAGGTCGGGGCTGCTGCGTAGCGCCTGCGCCAGCGGCTCAGCCAGGCGCGCCAACTCGCGTTGAAGCGTGCTGCCATGCTCGTTGAGGGCCGCCAAATCCTGCGCGCGCAGCGCGGTACCCACATCGGCCAAAGCCCGCTCCAGCGTGATCAGCGCCTCGGCGGCAGCAGGCAACGAGGTGGCGCGCACCGTGGGCATGGTTGGGGTCAGTTCGTGCCCTTGCCGAGCAGTTCTGCGGCGTTGGCGATGAGCTTGTCGGCGATCGCCTCGGCGTCGATTTTGTAGCTGCCGTCGCGCATGGCCTGGGCAATGCGCTGCACCTTGGCGTCGTTAAAGTCTGCCGCCGCTGCCTCAACGCCCAGGGCGTTTGAAGACAACTCCACCTTGGCGCTGGGTTCGCCCGCGGCGGCGCCTTCGCACCTGCCCTTGCGACCGGTGCCGCCGGCCGCCGGGGCGGTGGGTTTGGTGTCGATGGGACCAATCTTCATGCTGTGCTCCGGTGCGGCGGGGCCTGGTTGGCGCCGCCCTTCATGACATGTTCGGGGTATCGGCCTGGTCGCAATCCGACTTGAGGCCGAGCTCTTAACTCTTTGTGCCCACCCCCGCAACCAAGGGGTGGATATCGTTGCAGCCGCGCGTCAAAGCTCAACCTCGACCCGCTGCTGCCCGGCCGCCACGCCGGTGAGCACCTGCCCGCCTTCGGTGCGCACGCGCACGCGGGTACCTTCCAGGCCCGCGGCCAGGGCCTGCGCCGTGGCCGAGACGCTGAAGCCCGGGCCACGTGCCACCACTTGAACCATGTCGCCGGCCGCAAACCACAGCCGCGTCTTCAGGTCACTCCCACGTACCGCAGTGCCGGCCGCCAGCGAAAGGCTCAGGCTGCGGCCGCGCAAGGCTTCGAAGTGGTTCACAGGCGGCTCGTTGGCCGCGGCCCAATCCACCGTGGCCAGTTGCAAATGGCTTTCGTTCAGCGCCGTGCCGGCCGGCAGCGCCTGCTTCAGCACCAAGGCGGGCGCGAAAACCTTCACCGTCACCGGCAGATAGACATTCCAGGCCTTGATGCCTTCAAGGCAGCGCAGACCGACCCGTGTGCGGCCCCAGGCCAGGGCGTTGGCGGGCAGGTAGGCCTGAACCTTCTGGCAAGGGGCCAATTGCAGCCGCGCATCGAGCACGCCCACGTCGAGTTCAAGTCGTGCACCGGGCAAGGCCTGTGCAGCGGCTTGTTCAACCAGGCTGCGCGCCTGCTGCGCCCAAGCCAAGTCGTCGCCGGCGTGGGCCGTTGCGGCCAACAAACCCAGCACCCATGGCGCCACGCCGGCTGCCCGGTGCAGCCAGCGGTTACGGTTGGGCAATGACTTTTTCACGCTCGCAACTTTAGTTTGCCGCGTTCGTGCCGGGTGGGAGATTTGCCGGGTCAAGCCGGGCCTGTTTGCATCACCTTTGGCCGCGAGCGCTGACCACAATCCCCCCGCATCGGGCCTTGTCTTGCAGGCCCGCACGGGGAGTGGCCATGATCAACCGCCTGACCGATGGGCTCGATTTCCAGGCGCAGGCCTTGAACCTGCGCTCGCAGCGCCAGCGCCTGCTGGCCAGCAACATCGCCAACGTCGACACCCCCGGCTACCAGGCACGCGACCTGGACTTTGCCAGGGCGCTGCGCCAGGCCAGCGGCGAAGCCGGCCCGGGCAACAGCTTGGCCGCACCGCACGCGGCGCATCTGTTGGCGCGCAATGACGTCGGCGCCCACGCCACCTTGCGCTACGCCACGGCCAGCCAGCCTGGCCTGGACAACAACACCGTCGACATGGACCGCGAACGCGCCAGCTTTGCCGACAACACGGTCAAGTACGAAGCCACGCTGCGCTTCATCAATGCCGGCGTGCGCAACATGCTCGACGCGATGCGCAGCCCGAATCAGGGCTGATTGAAATGAGGATCAAGTCATGAGCTTGTTCAAGATATTCGATGTCTCCGGCAGCGCC
>JANMYI010000308.1:0-1645 GCA_031381955.1 Burkholderiales bacterium | reverse complement strand
TCGAGGCCGAGGCCCAGGCCCAGGCGCTGTGCATGCTCACCGAAGACTTCAAACGCGCCTACAACGCCTTCGTCGCCAAGCAAAAGCCGGTGTTCGAAGGCAACTGAGTACTGCGAGGCAGACCATGGCCGACACCCAATTCCTCAACTGGCCGTTCTTTGACGACCGCCACCGCGCCTTGGCGCGAGACCTTGACGCCTGGGCCATCGCTAACGTTTCGCATGAGCATGATGCCGATGTGGACGCGCAGTGCCGCGCCCTCGTCAAGGCACTCGGCGCCGGCGGCTGGCTGGCGCATGCGGTGGGCGGGCGTGAATGGGGTGGCGCCAGTGACGCCATCGACACCCGCGCCATTTGCATTGCGCGCGAAACCCTGGCGCGGCATTCGGGCCTGGCCGACTTTGCGTTTGCCATGCAAGGCCTGGGTTCCGGCGCCATCGCCCTGAGCGGCACGCCGGCGCAAAAGGCGCGCTACCTGCCGCGCGTGGCGCGTGGCGAAGCGATTGCCGCGTTTGCGTTGTCAGAGCCCGACGCCGGCTCCGATGTGGCGGCCCTGCAATGCGCCGCTCGGGTTGAAGGCGACGAGGTGGTGTTGAACGGCGAGAAGACCTGGATCTCCAACGGCGGCATCGCCGACTTCTACGTCGTCTTCGCGCGCGGCAGCGAAGCGCCCAAGGCGCGCGGTATTTCCGCCTTCATCGTCGATGCCGGCACGCCGGGCTTCGAAATCGCTGAACGCATCCACGTCATCGCCCCGCACCCGCTGGCGCGGCTGCGCTTCACCGAATGCCGCATTCCCCTGAGCCAACGCGTCGGCGCTGGCGGCGAAGGTTTCAAGATCGCCATGCGCAACCTCGATGTCTTTCGCAGTTCGGTGGCCGCAGCGGCGCTGGGCTTTGCGCGCCGTGCGCTCGATGAAGCCCTGCAGCGCAGCACCACGCGCAAGATGTTCGGCGGCGTGCTGGCCGACTTTCAGCTCACCCAGGCCAAGCTGGCGCAGATGGCCACCACCATCGATTCGGCCGCCCTGCTCACCTACCGCGCCGCCTGGCAGCGCGACCAGGGCGGCAACGTCACGCGCGAAGCCGCCATGGCCAAGATGGTGGCCACCGAAGGCGCGCAGCAAGTCATCGACAGCGCCGTGCAGTTGTTCGGCGGCCTGGGCGTGGTGAGCGAGATACCGGTGGAGCGCCTGTACCGCGAGATCCGCGCGCTGCGCATCTACGAAGGTGCCACCGAGGTGCAGCAGCTCATCATTGCGCGCGAGTTGCTGAAAGACTTGCCGGCCACTACACGTTGAGGTCAGCCATGCCCAGCGCCCACATCGACACCTTCGCCCGCGACCATTTGCCGCCGCGCGAGCAGTGGCCGGAATTCCTGTTCGACCTGCCCGAGCTGCAAGCGCTGCAAAGCGCGGCGCAGTTGAATTGCGCCACCGAGCTGCTGGATCGCGCGGTGCGCGAAGGCCACGGCGCGCGCGTGTGCCTGCGTGCCCCGGGCCTGAGCTGGACGTATGCCGAGCTGCAAGACAAGGCCGATCGCATTGCCAACGTGCTGACGCGCGAGATGGGCCTGGTGCCGGGCAACCGGGTGCTGCTGCGCGCGCCCAACACGCCCATGCTGGCGGCCTGCTGGTTCGGTGTGG
>JANMYI010000301.1:0-10964 GCA_031381955.1 Burkholderiales bacterium | reverse complement strand
ACATCGGCCAGGCCCAGGTTCAGGCCCTGGCCGGCCAAGGGGTGGATGACATGCGCGGCGTCGCCCAGCAGCACCCAGCCCGGGCCGCAGATGGATTGCGCGCGACCCAGCGCGAGCGGCCAACTGGCGCGCGCCCCGGCCAGGCGCAGTGTGCCCGCAGCGCCTTGCGTGGCCTCGTTCAAAGCCTGCTCGAAGGCCGCATCGCCCAGCGCCATCAGTTCCAGCGCGCGCTCGTTCGGCACCGACCACACCAGCGCGTAGCCATGCCCGGGTTGCGGCCGGTCAAACGGCAGCAAGGCCAGCACCTCGGGGGCGCGCAGCCACTGGCGCGCCTGGCCGCGGTGCGGTGCATCGGCCAGCAGCCGCGTGGCCACGGCCTGGTGGCCGTAGTCGCGGCTCGACCACCGCGCACCCAGCGCCTGGCGTGCGGTGCTGGTACGGCCTTCGGCCAGCACCTGCAGCGGCGCGTTCACCTCGGCCGCGCCGACCCACTGCACATGCGGGGCAAAGCGCAGCGCGGCGCGCAAGGCGTCGTCCAGCGCGGCAGCGTCGGCGATCCAGGCCAGCGCCTCGGTGGCCTGCGCCCAGGCCGAGAAATCGAGCGCGGCACCTGGGGCATCGCCCTCGATGTGCATGTCGTAAACCGGGGTGCGCGCATCTTCGGGCAAGGCCTCCCAGACCTTGAGCTGGTCCAGCAACGCCAGCGAACCGGCATTCAGCGCGTAGGCCCGAATGTCGCCCTGAGTCGGCGCTTGCTCCTGCCCCGCCAACGCCACGCGCAGCCCACCGCGCGCCAGGCCCAGCGCGGCGGCCATGCCCACGCAACCGGCACCGCGCACACAAACATCAAAGTCGTTGTTCACCGGGTAATTGTAGGCAGCGGCCCTGGGCACAATCGGCGCCTTTGAGTGACAAGGGGAGCGTCTTGAGTCTGCTTGAATGCCGAGTGGCCGCGCTGGCCGTGTACCCCGTCAAGTCGTGCGCCGGCATCGAACTGACGCAGGCCCAGCTCACGCCGACCGGCTTGCAGTGGGATCGGCAATGGATGGTGGTTGACGAACAAGGCGTCTTCCTCAGCCAGCGCGAGTTGCCGCGCATGGCGCTCATCCACTGCGCGCTGCGCACCAGCATGCTCGAACTGCGTGCCGCGGGCATGCTGGCCTTGCACGTGCCGCTGGCCTTTGATGACAGCGGGCCGCTGCTGCGCGCCCAGGTTTGGGCCGACACGGTGAAGGCGCAAGACTGCGGCACTGTCGCCGCGCAATGGCTCACCGACTTCCTGGGCCGTCCGGCCCGGCTGGTGCGCTTTGACCCGCGCCGCCAGCGCGATTGCGATGCCAGGTGGTTGGCCGGATTGCCTGCGCACACCGCATTTGCCGACGGCTTTCCGCTGCTGGTGACAAGCACCGCTTCATTGGCCGAGTTGAACCGCCGGCTGCATGCGCGCGGCGTGGCCGCCGTGGCGATGGCGCGCTTTCGGCCCAATGTGGTGTTGGACGGTTTGGCGGCACACGACGAAGACCATGTGCGCGGCCTGCGCATTGGTGGCACCGCCAGTGGCATCGAGTTGCGCCTGGTCAAACCCTGCGGGCGTTGCAGCATCCCCGATGTGGAGCCCGCCACCGCGCGCGTCGGGCATGCCGTGTCCGATGAACTGGCCAGTTATCGCAGCGACCCGCGCGTGAACGGCGCCGCCACCTTTGGCGTGAATGCGGTGGTGGTGTCAGGGCAAGGCAGCATGTTGACGGTGGACGATTTGGCCCAAGCCGAGCTGGGTTTTTGAAAGCTCGGTCTTGCACCGCCTGAGCAACTTGCAGCTGTTCACGATATGCGTGCTGATCTGGAGCACGACCTGGCATGCCATCGTCTACCAGATTGCCGAAGTGCCGCCGGAATGGGGCGTGGCCCTGCGCTTCAGCCTGGCCGGCCTGGTGGTGTTGGCGGGCTGCCGTTGGCACGGGCAGCGCTTGCGCTTCACGCCGCGCGCGCATGCGCTGTTCGCGCTGCAAGGCGTGTTCATGTATTCGCTGTCGTACATCTGCGTCTACCATGCTGAAGGGCATGTGCCTTCGGGCCTGGTGGCGGTGGGCTATTCGGCCTCACCCCTGCTCGGCGGCCTGGGCGCCTGGCTGCTGTGGCGCAGCCCGTTGCCGGCGCGTTTCGTGGCCGGCGGGGTGGCTGGCGTGGTGGGCGTGGCACTGATTTTCTGGCCTGAGTTCGGCAAGGCCGGCGCGGCTGCCGCGCTGGGCACGGCCTTCACCGCCGCAGCCGTGTTGCTCGCCACGGTGGGCGGGCTGTTGGTGCACGCCGGCGCGCGGCGCGACACGCCGTTCTGGCCCAGCCTGGGCTATTCATTGTTCTACAGCAGCCTGTGTTCGACCGCGCTGGCCGGGCTGAGCGGCCTGCCTCTGATGCTGCCCGGCAGCGTGCAGTGGTGGGGCTCGCTGGCCTACCTGGTGCTGGCCGGCACGGTGGTGGCCTTTGCCTGCTGGCTCACGCTGCAACAGCGCCTGGGCCCGGGCAAGGCCGGCACCGTGGGCGTGGCCACGCCGGTGCTGGCGCTGTTCGTGTCCGCTGCATTCGAAGGTTATCGGCCCGACCTGTTGACCGCCCTGGGCGCGCTGCTGGCGCTGGTGGGCAATGTGATGATCCTGCGCTCGCGTGCGTCGAGCCCGGACCCGACCCAAAGCGCGACAGCCTCCTAGAATCGCGCGCTCCCTTTCCCCGTCTGTCTCGAAAGCCCTTTCATGAGCCTCAAGTGCGGCATCGTGGGCCTGCCCAACGTTGGCAAGTCGACCCTGTTCAATGCCCTGACCAAAGCCGGCATCGCTGCCGAGAACTACCCGTTTTGCACCATCGAGCCCAACGTCGGCGTGGTCGAGGTGCCCGACCCGCGGCTGGCGGTGCTGAGCGCCATCGTCAAGCCCGAGCGCGTGGTGCCGGCCATCGTGGAGTTCGTCGACATCGCCGGCCTGGTAGCCGGGGCCAGCAAGGGCGAGGGCCTGGGCAACCAGTTCCTGAGCCACATCCGCGAAACCGACGCCATCGTCAATGTGGTGCGCTGTTTCGAAGACGACAACGTCATCCACGTGGCCGGCCGGGTCGACCCGATCTCCGACATTGAAGTCATCCAGACCGAGCTGTGCCTGGCCGACCTGAGCACGGTCGAAAAGGGCATCACGCGCTACACCAAGGTGGCCAAGGCGGGGCAGGACAAGGAAGCGCAGCGGCTGGTGGATGTGCTGAAAAAGTGCGAGGCCGCGCTCGACCAGGGCCTGCCGGTGCGCAGCATTGCCTTCAGCAAGGAGGAGCTGGTGGTGCTCAAGCCGCTGTGCCTGATCACCGCCAAGCCGGCCATGTACGTGGGCAACGTGGCCGAAGACGGTTTTGCCAACAACCCGCTGCTGGCCAAGCTGCAAGCGCATGCCGACAAGCACGCCGCGCCGGTGGTGGCCATTTGCGCCAAGACCGAGGCCGAGCTGGCCGACATGAGCGACGAAGACCGCGCCCTGTTCCTGCATGAAATGGGGCAAGACGAACCCGGCCTGAACCGCCTGATCCGCTCGGCCTTCAAGCTGCTGGGCCTGCAAACCTACTTCACCGCCGGCGTGAAGGAAGTGCGGGCGTGGACCATCCACGTCGGCGACACCGGCCCGCAGGCCGCTGGGGTGATTCACACCGATTTTGAAAAGGGCTACATCCGCGCCCAGACCATCGCCTATGACGACTTCATTGCCTACAAAGGCGAGCAAGGCGCCAAGGACGCCGGCAAGATGCGCGCCGAGGGCAAGGACTACGTGGTGCGCGACGGCGACGTGATGAACTTCCTGTTCAGCGGCTGAGGCCCACGGCTTACAACGTTTCATGTCACTGGACGCCTCATGACCAACGCTTTCCCCGCCCCGCCCGCCCTGCTGCCCATGACCCAGGTGCGTTGCGACGTGGGCCCGGTGGTCAGCCTGGGCCCGGCCAAGCATGGCGAGCGGCGCTACGTGGCGCTGCTGGGCGGCACGGTGAGCGGGCCCGAACTGAACGGCGAAGTCGTGGCCGGCGGCGTTGATTGGCAAATCGCACGCAGCGATGGCGTGCTCGACATCGCGGCGCACTACGTCATCCGCACACCCGACGGCGCCTTGATCGAGGTGCAAAGCGACGGCCTGCGCCACGGCCCGGCCGAGGTGCTGGCACGGCTGGCGCGCGGCGAGCCGGCGCGGCGCGATGAGTATTTCTTCCGCACCGTGGTGCGCTTCACCACCGGCGCGCCGGCCTGGTTGCACCTGAACAAGGTGCTGGCGCTGGCGGTGGGCGAGCGCCAAGCGCAACAAGTGTGCCTGGATTTTTACCGCATCACTTGAACAGTTAGCCCGTCGGGTACGCCCACGGGCGGCCGGCGCGGCAACTTCGAAGATGGGCGCCAAACCCCGCGGCCGTGGCGAGCCTTCACCGCTGCGCCACCCATTGCTCCCCAATGGGAACCACCGCCGTCCACATGCATGACATGCGGGGGCGTTCATCAAACATGTAGATGCGTGCCACGACCGAACTGCCTACCGTTCCAGTCTTCGCAACCGGTCGCCGCCACGGCGCGGCGCCCACCCTTCTGAAGGACTGACATGGCTGAACTGACCACCCGTCTTGACCCACGCATCCTGGGCGTGGACCGCAACGACTTTCTCATTCCCTTTCGTGAATGTACGCCCAAGATCCTGGTGGTGACCGATGGCTTGAACTATTCCGCCGGCCCCTTTGGCCTGACGCAGTTCGTCGCCTCGCTCACCGGCGCCACCATCCACGGCCTGACGCCCATCGTGGTGAAGACCAGCCGCGGGGGCTCGCCTGGCGCTGACATCAACAACTTCAACTTCACCGACGCCACGCGCGGGCTGGACATCAAGCGCTACGACGTGCTGTTCCTGTTCGGCATTTGGGCGCAGGGCGTGGCGGACTTGCCGGATGCTGAGCGCAACGTCATCGCGCGCTTCATGCAGGCTGGCGGCGGCGTGTTTGCCACGGGTGACCATGAAACGCTCGGCGCGTCGCTGAGCAGCAGCATTCCGCGGGTGCGCGCCATGCGCAAGTGGGTGGCGGCCGATACGCCGCCCAATGTGGCCAGCACCACCCGGCATTCCACCAATTGGAGTGGCAGCGACGAGACCGAAGCGTTTGCGGATCAATCAGACGCTGTGCCACAGCGCCTGTACGTGAACTACCGCACCCTGGGTAACGGCATCTTTCAACCTGACTTTGATCGGCTGGCCCACCCCGTGCTTCAGTTGCCCGCGCCGCGCAAAGTCATTGAAGTTTTTCCCGATCACCCGCACGAAGGCGAGTGCGTCATTCCAGCCGTGTTCAACACCACCTTCAAGGTCGATGGCCAAGTGGCGCCCGAATGGCCCAGCACCTTCTTCTTGCCGCCGCGCCCGGAATTGGCGGCCTACTCCATGTCGCATGGCGACGGCTTTGCGCTCGACGTTGATCACCACAAGTCTGGCCTGGTGCCCAAGTGTTTTGGCGCCATCGCCACCTACAACGGGCAGCGCGCCGGTGTGGGGCGCGTGGTCACCGATGCCACCTGGCACCACT
The DNA here is from genome assembly GCA_031381955.1 of Burkholderiales bacterium. Lineage (GTDB taxonomy): Bacteria > Pseudomonadota > Gammaproteobacteria > Burkholderiales > Burkholderiaceae_C > Rubrivivax. The sequence goes on along the minus strand of JANMYI010000301.1, from coordinate 5,381 downwards.
TCGTGAACATCAACCTCGATGGCTCGGGCTCGGGCCTCAGCGCCCTGCGCCCGGGTGGTGTCGACAGCGATGAGCTGACCCGCATGCGCCAGTACTACGTCAACCTGGCCACCTGGCTGATGCCGAAAAACGTGCGCCGCTGCCTGTTCGTCTTCCAGGCTCTGGAGGCGATGGCGCGCTTTCCGCTGTACGAGGAACTGCAAGGCACCGTGGTGCCCAAGTTTGATGCCGATGCCGCGCGCGGCCTGGGCCGCAGCTTGCTCGCTGCCCTGCGCCAGGACCAGCCTGCCTGGGTGGCCGAGGCCTTGGCCGATGACGCGCTTACCGATGCGCTGGGCGACAAGGCCCGGGCTCGGCTTGAAGACCCCGAAGTTCAAGCCACGCTGGGCACCTTCACGGCCGACTTGGCGCACGCCGCCGTGGGTGGCATGCTGGCCAGCATGATCGGCGAGCTGAACGCCATGAAGTCGCTGAAAGAAATCAAGCCGCACGAAAGCTTCGTGGGCGGTGCAGCCAAGGGTGCGGCGCAGGGTGTGACGCTGCTGCTGGCCGAACGGCGTGAACAAAACGCCAGGTTGGACAAGCTGCTGCTCAGCGAATTCAAATAAAGCCGCCGCAGTGAAAAGGGGCTCGCTGCGGCGAGCCCCTTTCGTGGCGCAAGGTTCAACGTATCAAACAAGGCAGTCGATTCAGCCCCAGACTTCAGCCGCCGTCTCCACCACCAGCCGCAGCTTGCTGCGCTGGTCTTCCACGGCAATGTTGTTGCCGTGTACGGTGCTCGAAAAACCGCATTGCGGGCTCAGGCACATCTGGTCGAGCGGGGCGTAGCGGGCGGCTTCGTCGATGCGGCGCTTCAGCGCGTCTTTGTTTTCAAGCTGGCCGAACTTGGTGGTCACCAGGCCCAGCACCACGGTCTTGCCCTTGCTCAGGTAGCGCAGTGGGCGGAAGTCGCCCGAGCGCTCGTCGTCATATTCCAGAAAGAACGCGTCGAGCTTCATTTCCGACAGCAACGCCTCGGCCACCGGCTCATAGTTGCCCGCCGCGGCATGCGTGCTCCTGAAGTTGCCGCGGCACAAGTGCATGGCCAGCTGCATGCCCGCGGGCTTGTGCGCCACCACCTTGTTGATGAAGCCGGCGTAGCGGTGTGGCAGCTCGTTGGGGTCGTCACCGCGCTGGCGCGCGGCTTCGCGCATCTTCTCGTCGCACAGATAGGCCATGTTGGTGTCGTCCATCTGCACGTAGCGGCAGCCGGCGTCGAACAGGCTTTGCAGTTCGTCGCCATAGGCCTTGGCCACGTCGTCATAAAACACCGGGTCAAGTTCAGGGTAGGCCACCTTGCTGATGCCGGCACGGCCGCCGCGAAAGTGCAGCATGGTGGGGCTGGGGATGGTGACCTTGGGCGTCATGCCGTCCTTGCCCAATGACGCTACTTGGCTCTTCAAGTATTCAAAGTCGGCCAGCTGGATGTTTTTCGTGTGGCGCACCTTGCCGGTGACGAGGATGGCCGGCGGGGCCAATTCTTCACTGCCATCGGGCCGCTTCACGATGACCGGGATGTCGGTCTTCACGCCGCCCAACTGCTCCAGGAAGTCGAGGTGGAAATAGGTGCGACGGAATTCACCGTCGGTGATGGCGTGCAAGCCCACGTCTTGCTGGAACTGCACGATCTCGCTGATGGCGCGGTCTTCCACCAGGCGCAGTTGCTCGGGCGTGATCTCCCCTTTTGCCTTTTGCTCGCGCGCTTCGAGCAAGTACTTCGGGCGCAGGAAGCTGCCAACGTGGTCGGCGCGGAAGGGGGGCGTGGTGCGTGTGGTCATGGTTAACAGGCCAGTGAGTGCGAAAACGTGAGTCAGAGATCGAGCACCAGGCGCGGTGACTTTGAACGTGAGCAGCAAGGCGTGAATTGGTCGTTGGCGGCCTGCTCCTCGGGCATCAGGAATTGGTCGCGGTGGTCGGGCGTGCCTTCGAGCACGCGGGTCAGGCAGGTGCCGCAAATGCCTTGCTCGCAGGAACAAGGCAGGTCGATACCGGCGTCTTGCAAGGCATGCAGCACGCTCTTGTCGGCCGGCACGTTGATGACGCGCCCATCGCGGCCGAGTTGTACTTCAAAGGCTTGTTCAGTGGTCATGGTCAAACGGCTGGAGTGGGTGTGGTTTCAGTGGCGGACTCAGTGGCGGATTCATTGACAAGCAGCCGTTCGATCACCTTGCGCGCCTGCACGCCGCCCGCGTCGATGTTGAGCTTGAGCAGCGCGCGCTGCGGCCACTTCAGCAAGTTGGCCTGCTGGCGTTCGAGCATCTCAAGGTCTTCAGCAAAGATCTTGCCCTGACCTTCGCGGATCTGCGCCGTCAGGCCCTTGTCCTCAGGGCGAAAGTTGCGCGCCATGCCCCAGAAGTACCAGATAGAGGTGTCGCTCTCGGGCGTGATGAAGTCGACCACGATGCTCGACGCCTTCTTGTCCATCGGCGCGTCATAGCCGCCATGCCCGGCCAGCGCCACGCCCACTTCGATCATCACATGGCTGGGCGGCGTGAAGCGGCAGATCTGCCAACGGTCGACCACCTGGTCATCAGGCAAGTGGTTGCCGCGCAGGGCCATTTTCCAGAACGGCGGTGCTTCGATGCCGCTCATGAAACGGCTGGTGATGACCTCGTCGCCCTCCACCCGCGTGCTGCTCGGTGTTTCGTCGATTTCCTTCTGCCCGATGCTGCTGGCATGCACGTAGGTTTCGTGCGTCAGGTCCATCAGGTTGTCGATCATCAGCCGGTAGTCGCAGCCGATGTGATACAGCCCACCGCCATAGGCCCACTGCGGGTTGTCGGCCCAGTGCAGGCTGGGCAGCAGCGCGGCATCAGCCTGTTCCTTCGGCCCCAGCCAGATCCACACAAAACCAAACTTCTCGATGAGTGGGAATTTGCGAATCGCCGGGAAGCCCTGCACCCGCTGCCCCGGCATGGCCAGGGCCTTGCCTTCGCAGCCCATTTCCAGGCCGTGGTAGCCGCACACCAGGCGCCCTTCAACCACCTGCCCCAGCGACAGTGGCGCGCCGCGGTGCGGGCAAAAATCTTCCAGCGCGCAGGCCGCGCCGTCAGCGCCGCGGTACAGCACCACGCGCTCGCCGCCAAGCATGCGGCCCAAGGGCTTGTCGTCAATTTCCTGCGGCATGCAGGCCACGTACCAGGCGTTGCGGGGGAACATGGGCGAGTTAGCAGTGGGTCGCGGCGTGAGTCCGCCGCGAGTATGGTGCAAACGGGTGCCATGGCCGATGCGTCAGACCCGCGCTTGGGCGCATGTACGATCCCCGAGCTTGATTCATGCATTGACTGACATTCGCCGTGGGCACCGAACAACTGCCAAGCTTTATTCGCGACCACTACGAAGTCCAAGAGTGGAAACATGCGTGTGCCATCCTTGCCCAAGACTTTCCGGCCGAGTGGGCCGACATCTGCGACGTGCTGTCCGCATTCAAGTTCCATCGCGGTTGGGTCGAGGTGGGTGGCGGGCGCAAGTCCAAGGTATCGGCAGCCATTGACAGCGCACTTCACGCCCGTGGTTGGCGTGAGAAAAAGTTCGCGACTGAAATTCTGGTGGACGGCGTCGCCAGCCAGTCGCCGACACACTCGATTGATTGCTTCAAGAACCGCGTGGCGCTCGAAATCGAGTGGAACAACAAAGACCCGTTCTATGACCGCGATCTCAACAACTTTCGGCTGCTGTTCGAACTCAGAGCCGTGAGCGTGGGCGTGATCGTGACGCGATGTGACGCGCTGCAAACAATTTTGATGCCCTTGGCCGTGGCAAAAGCTACGGCTCGTCCACCACTCACATGAGCAAGTTGCTGCCGCGCATTCGCGGCGGCGGTGGGGGCGGCTGCCCGTTGCTGGTGTTGGGAATTTCCTCCAAGCTCTACATTGGCGCTTGACAAGCAACCGCGTTCTAAACACTGTATATTCATCCATATCGCAACCTGTTCGCCGCCATGAACTCATCGCCCACAGCCGCCGCGAACAGCTTGCTCGAATTTGTGGGCAAGCGCCGTTTTCACACCATCTTGGCCGACCCGCCCTGGCAGTTCCAGAACCGCACGGGAAAGGTAGCGCCTGAGCACCGGCGCCTGGCCCGCTACGCCACCATGGGCTTGAAAGATCTCATTGGGCTGCCGGTGCAAGCGGTCGTAGAAGACACGGCGCACTTGTACTTGTGGGTACCTAACGCCTTGCTGCTCGAAGGCATCCAGGTCTTGCAGGCCTGGGGCTTCCAATACAAAACCAACCTGGTCTGGCACAAGGTGCGCAAAGACGGCGGCCCCGATGGCCGCGGCGTGGGGTTCTACTTCCGCAACGTCACCGAATTGGTGTTGTTCGGCGTCAAAGGCAAGAACGCCAGAACGCTTGCACCGGGCCGCAGCCAGGTCAACTTCCTGGCTACGCGCAAACGCGAGCATTCACGCAAACCCGACGAGATGTACCCGCTCATCGAAGCCTGTAGCCCCGGCCCGTATCTTGAGCTGTTTGCTCGGGGCACTCGTCCCGGCTGGGCGGTCTGGGGCAATCAGGCTTTTGATGACTATCAGCCGAGCTGGGACACCTACGCCAATCACTCACAGGCGGCGCGGGTAGCGGACGGCCTGAAGCACACCGACTTGCAGTTGCCATTGATCGCGTAGTACCAGCAGCTCAGCGGCACGCAAAACTCGAAGCCAGCTTGCTGTCGCCGCCCGCGTATTGCGTCATCAGCGGGTACGGGCACAACGGGCGCTCCAGCCCCGGGCGCACCGTGCTGCCGCGGGCCAGCACCTGCTGCGGGGCCACGCCCTCTTCCACCCAACGGGTGATGGCGGCCAGGCCGTCGAAGGCATCGGTGGCCGGGCCGCCGGAACAGTGCGTCATGCCCGGGATGATGAAGCTGCGCGCCAGCCCGGCGGCCTTGGCCGCGCCGTGCTCAGCATTCAGGCGGCGCTGGTAGTCCATGGTCTCAAAGGCAGAGAAGATCGGGTCGGCCGCGCCGTGGAAGAACAGCAGCTTGCCGCCGCGCTTGGCAAAGCCTTCGAGCTTCACGTCGTCAGCCGTGCCGTACACGCGGTGGAAGGCATGCATGCGCGGCGGGTCGCGTTCGAAGTTGAAGTTCAGCGTGCTCAGCGTGGAGTCGGGCGGGGTGACGAATTCATAGCCCAGCGCACCGGCCATCAGCGTCACATGGCGCGCGTTGGGCGCACCTTGCGTGGCCGTGCCCAGCGTCCAGGCGCGCCAGCCGGCGTCAGCCATGCCTGGGTCCCACGGCCAGCCGAAGTACAACGCGCCGCGCGAATTGCTGGGCCCGGCCATCACCGCATCCAGCGCCTTGGCCTGGGGTTCAGTGAGGCAGCCTTCGGTGGAACTGGG
>JANMYI010000300.1:0-3361 GCA_031381955.1 Burkholderiales bacterium | reverse complement strand
CGCGCGGGCCCGCATGCGCCCACGGGCCGAGGCCCCCCCCCGGGCGCCCGCCCCCCCGGGGGGGCGGCCGCCCCCCTGGCTCGGCCCCGAGGGTGAATCCCTCAATGCGCAGCATGAAGGTGCCCCAGTGGACCCGCTGCGCAATCCCGGGAAAGCCCTGTGCCCAGTGTGAACACTTGAGCCACAGGCAGGGCGCATCATCCTGCCGCCTTGGCGCGGCACACCCTAGTAAGCCACCCCCAACACCCTCTTTCTATGCTCAGCTTCGCCGTTTGTCCGCCCCAGTGGTGTTGCCCGATCGAGGCTGCATCTTGAATGCGGAGCCCATGCTCAGCGTGCAAGGCCTGGTCAAACGCTACGGCGCGCGCGCCGCGCTCGACGGCTTGAGCCTGGCCCTGCCGCGCGGCCAATGGGTGGCCTTGCTGGGGCCCAATGGCGCCGGCAAGTCCACGCTGTTTCAGGTGCTCACCGGCTTGTTCGCGGCCGATGAAGGCACGGTGCACCTGGCCGGCTTTTCGCTGCGCAGCCAACCGGTGCGCGCACTGGCCCACCTGGGCGTGGTATTCCAGCAAATGTCGCTCGACCTTGACTTGAACGTGCAGCGCAACCTGCGCTTCCATGCCGACCTGCACGGCCTGCCGGCCGCCACGGCAAGCGAGCGCATCGCCGAAGGCTGCGCCGCCATGGGGCTGACGCCGGAGCTGAACCGCCGCGTGCGCGAGCTTTCTGGCGGCACACGGCGCAAGGTGGAACTGGTGCGCGCCTTGCTGCACCGCCCGGCCGTGCTGCTGCTCGACGAGCCCACCGTGGGGCTGGACCCGAAGTCGCGCCAGGACATGTTGCGCGCCACGCGGGTGGATGTCTCCCAACGCGGCACCTGCGTGTTGTGGGCCACCCACCTGGTCGAAGAAGCCGAGGCCGCCGACCGCGTGCTGGTGCTGCACAAGGGCAAGCTGCTGGCCGACGGCACACCCACCGCCGTTGCCGCCGAACTCGGCGGCGGCAGCCTCGAACAAGCTTTCATCCACGCCACATCATGACCATGCGCAAACTCCTAATCCTTGCCATCACTTTGTTTGCCACCGCCATGGCCGCGCCGGCTTTCGCCCAGCCCGGCGTGGCCTATGTCTCCAGCGAAAAAGACAACGCCCTCACGCTGATCGACCTGAAAACCCTGGCCGTGCTGGGCACCGTGCCCACCTGCAAGCGCCCACGCCACATGCAGGTGGCGCCCGACGGCAAGCGCATGCTGGTGGCCTGCGCCGAATCGAACGCCGCCGATGTGATCGACCTGGCCACGCGCAAGAGCGTGGGCAAACTGCCACTGGGCGATGACCCCGAGGCGTTTGACTTCTCGGCCGACGGCAAGATGCTGTTCGTCTCAAGCGAAGACGACGGCGAACTGCTGATGCTCGACGCCGCCACCGGCAAGAAGCTCAAGGCCGTGAAGGTGGGCAAGGAACCCGAAGGCGTGAAGACATCGCCCGACGGCAAGCTGGTGTATGTGACGAGTGAAGTGGCCAGCCTGGTGCATGTGATCGATGTCGGGAACGTGACCAATGCCAAGGTGCTGCACAACATCGCCGTGGGCAAGCGCCCGCGCCGCATGGCCATCACGCCCGACGGCAAGGAGCTGTGGGTGACCAACGAGCTGGGCACCTCGGTGAGCATCATCACCACGGCAGACCACAAGGTGGTGGCCACGCTGAAGCTCGAACTCAAGGGCGCGCGCGAGGATGAAATCACCCCCGTGGGCATTGCCATCAGCAAAGACGGCAAGCGCGCCTTCGTGGGCATGGGCCGCGCCAACCACGTGGCCTTCGTCGACGTGGCCACGCGCAAGCAAACGGGTGCCGTGCTGGTGGGCAAGCGTGCCTGGAACGTGGTGCTGAACAAGGCCGAGACGCAACTGTGGGTGACCAACGGGCTGAGCGACGACCTCACCGTGGTGGACGTGGCCAGTGCCAAGGCGCTGAAGAGCGTGCCGGTGGGCCGTGTGCCGTACATGGCCGTGTTGGTGGAATGAGGGCAACCCCGATCAAGTCCCTCGCGGTTCGCGCATCCTCGCCTTGGACGGTCTGCGGCGTTGCAAATCCACGCCATAGCGGTGGCTATGGCTGCGGTTTGCGCCTTGCAGCCCATCCCAAATCGAGGCGCGCGCCCTCGCGGGGACTTGATCAGGGTCGCCTGAGGCTGGCGCCGTTGATCTGCATGGCCCTGGCTGCGCCGGCAAGCCTGGCCACGGCAGCCACCTTCAAGGCCACGCTGATCGTGCGCGCCGAAGACCCGCGCCTGGACAAGACCCGCGTTGAACGCGCCTACCTGGGCCAGCCCGGCGGCAGCGCCGCAGACGGCTTGAACGTGGCGCTGGCCGAGGCTGAATTCGAGCTGGATGCGGCGGGCGCGAAACTAACGCTTGAGGTGATCAGCACCGCGAACGCCGCCGCCGCCCGCGCCGCGGCCGGCGCCGCCGAGAAGGCAGGAGCCGCGGTGCTGCTGACCGATCTTGACCCGGCCAGCACCCTGGCCGTGGCGGATGCCACCAAGCTGCCGGTGCTGAACCTGGGCGAGCCGGCTGACGCCCTGCGCCAGGCCGACTGCCGCGTCAACCTCAGCCACCTGCTGCCCAGTGAACGCATGCGCACCGATGCGCTGGCGCAAACCCTGGTGGCGCGCAAATGGGCCCAGGTGCTGCTGCTCACCGGGCCGGGCGCGCCTGACGCCGCGCGCAGTGCGGTGGCGCAAGCCTCGATCAAACGCTATGGCTTGAAGCTGGTGGCGGCCAAGCCGTTCAAGCTCAGCGCCGACCCGCGCGAACGCGACCTGGCCAACCCGCTGCTGCTCACCGGTAACGTTAATTACGATGTGGTCTGGGTGGTGGACAACGATGGCGAATTCGCCCGCAGCCTGCCCTACCGCACCGCCCTGGCGCGGCCGGTGGTGGGCGACGGCGGCCTGCTCGCACTGGCCTGGCATGCGTCGTTCGAACGCTTCGGTGCGCCGCAACTGGCCAAGCGTTTTGCCAAGGCGGCGAGCCGGCCGATGACAGCGCACGACTGGGCAGCGTGGATGGCAGGCAAGGCCCTGGTCACGGCGGCCGTGGCGGCAGCCAAGGGCCCGGCCGCAGCCTTTCAGCAAGCCTTGGCCAGCGGCAATCTTGACGGCTACAAAGGCGTGACCATGAGTTTTCGCCCCTGGGACGGCCAATTGCGCCAGCCCCTCATGCTCACCGACGGCCAGGCCGTGCTCGCCCTGGCCCCGGTGGACGGCGTGATGCACCCGCGCAATGCGCTCGACACGCTGGGGGCCGATGGCCCCGAAGCCCTGTGCCCGGCGCGGAAAAAATGAAACACCCCCTACG
>JANMYI010000294.1:0-3823 GCA_031381955.1 Burkholderiales bacterium | reverse complement strand
AAGTACCGCCTGTATTTCGGGCGAACCGGTGACGAACGAGTGCGGTACGACAACGAGCGCGGCAAAGGTGACCACTGCCATCTTGGTGGGCGGGAAGCTGCGTATGAATTCACGTCCCTGGATCAACTGCTTGATGACTTTGAACGCGACGTTCAAGCCTGGAGTGAAGCATGAAAGCAATCATTGAAGTCACCAAGCGCGGCGGTTCGCTTCGCACGGCACGCAGCCAGCTCGCGGCAGCGCGAGAAGGCAAGTCACCCGACTTTCACCTCAGCTTTGAATCAGCACGTTCCTTGTTCGCTGAACTCACGCCTGCCCGGCTTGATCTGTTGAACACCTTGCGCCAAGCTGGGCCTTGCAGCGTATACGCGCTGGCCAAGGCTGCGCAGCGGAACTATTCAAACGTTCATACCGATGTCGGCCGGCTGGAAGAGTTGGGGCTCATTGAGCGCACGGGTGACGCTGAAGTCTATGTGCCGTATGAGTCCGTCGAGATTCGTTTGCCGCTGGCGCAGGCGGCCTGACATGGCAACTGAGCGCTCGTCAACGGCGGCGCCGAAGTGACAGTTGGCACCGCGTGAATTCAACAACGCATCATCTCAAACGTTAATAGCTTATGTCGGATTCATCCTTTCCCGCGCCACTTCGCCCAGCTCGCCTGCAGCCCGGCCAGACCATCGGCCTGATCAACCCTTCGGGCGCGGTGTTCGAGCGCGCACCGTACGAGCAGACCCATGAACGCCTGCAAGCGCTGGGCTTCAAGGTGCGCGAGGCGCCGAATTTGCGCGCGCGCCACGGCCAGAACGCGGGCACACCGCAGCAGCGCGCTGACGACATCCACACCCTGTTTGCCGACCCACAGGTGGCCGGCCTGCTGGCCGTGACCGGTGGCTCCGGCGGCAACCGCGTGCTGCCCTTGCTGGACTACGAACTTATCCGCCGCAACCCGAAGTTCCTGGGCGGGTTTTCCGACCTCACGGCGCTCATCAACGCGGTGCACGCCAAGACCGGGCTGGTCACCTTTCACTCGCCGCTGGGCCGATCGGAATGGAACGCCTTCAGCGTGAGCCATTTCCGCGCCGTGGCCATGGACGCGCAGGCCCACACCTTGCGCAATGCCGTGCAGGCGGGCGATGACCTGATCGCCAAGGAAGGCCGCACCAGCACCGTGGTGCCCGGGCGTGCCAGCGGGCCGCTCGTGGGCGGCAACCTGGCGGTGCTCACCTCGCTGGCGGGCTCGCCCTACCTGCCCAACTTCAACGGCGCGATCCTGTTCCTGGAAGACGTGAACGAATACGTCTACCGCGTCGACCGCATGCTTTCTACCTTGCTGCTGTGCGGCGCATTGGAGAACCTGGCCGGCGTGGTGCTGGGCGGCTTCAGCGATTGCAACCCCGGCGAAGGCTTCGGCGCGCTCACGCTTGACGAAGTTTTTGACAACGCCTTCAAAGCGCTTAACGTTCCGGTTTACCGGGACGCGCAGTTCGGGCACATCAAGAACAAGTTCACCTTGCCGCTGGGCGTGCAGGCCGAAATGGATGCCGATGCCGGCACCATTCGCTTGCTCGCGCCGGCGGTGCTCTGAGATGCCCGCCGCCTCGCGCCGTGCCTTCAGCGCCAGCCTGGCCACGCTGTTGCTGGGCAGCAATGCGCTCGCGCAGGTGCCAAGTGCACAAGCTGCGCCGGCGCCAGGCGCGGCGAGTCTGCCCGCCGTGCGCCCGCCGAGCCTGAAGCCGGGCGACACCATTGGCCTCATCAACCCTTCGGGCGCCGGGTTTCAAATCCAACGTTACGAACAAGCCACCGAAGCCTTGGCCGCGCTGGGCTTTCGTGCGCGCGAGGGCGTGAACCTGCGCGCCCGCTACGGTCACTTTGCGGGCACTGACTCACAGCGTGCCGCCGACGTGAACGCCTTCTTCGCCGACGACACCGTGCATGGCCTGCTCGCCGTGGGCGGCGGCTCAGGCGCCACGCGCATCCTGCCCCTGCTTGACTACGCACTCATCGCGCGCAAGCCCAAGGTCATCGGCGGCTTCAGCGACATGACAGCGCTGCTCAACGGCATCCACGCCCGCACCGGCCTGGTCACCTTCCACGGGCCGTTTGCGGCGTCGGACTGGAACGAGTTTGATGTGCAGCACTGGCATGGCGCGGTGGCCGACGCGCGCGCGCTCACCTTGCGCAACCCGCAAGAGAAGGCTGACCAGTTGGTGCCGCGCGAGGGCCGCATTCGCACCCTGCGCGCCGGCCTGGCGCGCGGCCGGCTGATCGGCGGCAACCTGGCCGTGCTGGCCGCCATGGTGGGCTCGCCCTACATGCCTTCATGCGCAGGCGCCGTGCTCTTCCTGGAAGACACGAACGAATACCTGTACCGCGTGGACCGCATGCTCAGCACGCTGCGCAACGCTGGCCACTTCGAGCGCCTGGCCGGCGTGGTGTTGGGTGCCTTCACCAATTGCACACCGGGCGAAGGCTTCGGCTCACTCACGCTCGATGAGATCTTCGACGACTACTTCTTGCCGCTCAAGCTGCCGGTTTACTCAGGCGCCCAGTTCGGCCACATCCGGCGCAAGTTCACGCTGCCGGTGGGGCTGGATGTGGAGCTGGATGCGCAGGCCGGCACGCTGCGCTTTCTCAGCGCAGCGGTGTCGTAGTCGCCGCTACGCCACCCCCGGCCACCCACTCCATCAGCGCATGCAGCGCGGGCCAGCCCTTGCGCGCATCGTCGTGGTTGAGCATGGCGGCCACGGCCCACACCTGGCCTTCGGTGTCTGTCACATACCCGGCCAGCGCGGCCACGTTGCGCAGCGACCCGGGCTTCAGCCGCGCGCCGCTGGCCGCCAGTGCGCCGCCCGGGCGGATGCGCAGGCCGCCGTCTTCGCCGGCCACGGGCAAGCTCATCAGCAGCTCGGGCGCGCGCTTGCCGGCATGCGCCACGCGCAGCAGCGCCACCATCTGCGCCGGGCTGATGCGTTCGCTGCGGCTCAGGCCCGAACCGTTGTCCAGCACCAGGCCGGTGGCATCGATGCCTTGCTCGGCAAACCACGCCATGGCGTCGCGCCGGGCCAAATCCAGCGTCGGCGTGTTCGGCTCGCCGGCCATGGCTTTCAGGCCTAACTGCAAGAACAACAGGCGCGCCCAGGCGTTGTCGCTGGTCTTGTTCACGTGGCGCAACAACTCGCCCCAGGGGCGCGATGGGCGCCGCGCCAGTTCACGTGCATCGGCCGCTGTGGCGCCTTCGCGCACCACGCCGCTCCAACTGCCGCCCAGGCTTTGCCAGACCACGCGCACCAGGCGCTCGACCAGCGCATTGCGCTCGATCACTTGCAGCCCGACGCGGCGCTTGCACTGCTTGGGAAAGCTGCCGCGAAACGTGATGTGAAAGCCGCTGCCGCGCGGCTCCAGGTCGGGCGTTTTCCAGCCCGCGCCCCAGCTTGCGCAGGCTTGATCGACCACGCTCACGGCCGAAGCATCGAAGCTGATGCCGGGCAGCGGCGGCAGGCCGCGCACCGCCAACTGCGTGTCGTTGCTGGCCAACTCCAGCGACATCAGGCTGGCGTTCAGATGCAACGCATCGGGGATGACGTTGTATTCAAACTCGGGCGCGTCATCGAACATCGGCACGCCCTGGTCCATGCGTGCGGGCATGAACAGCGTGCGGTCGATGATCAGGTCGCCACCGATTTCGCGGATGCCTTGCAGGCGCAATTCGGCCAACAAGGCCCAGAGTTGCGGCAGGCCGAAGTCGGGGTCGGCGCCGCCCTTCAACACCAGGTCGCCTTGCAGCAAATCGCCCTGCTGCGGCGCCGCGCTGCGCAGCGCG
>JANMYI010000280.1:0-5006 GCA_031381955.1 Burkholderiales bacterium | reverse complement strand
GACCGCTTCCCGACCGAGATCGTCAAGCTGTTCGGAGAGATGGGCCTGATGCAGTTGTGGATCCCCGAAAAATACGGCGGCCCCGAAGGCAACCTGACGATGATGTGCATCGCGCGCGAAGAGATCAGCCGCTTCTCGCCGGCCTGCGGATCGATCGCCGGCCTGAATACGATGTTCATCATGCCGCTGCTGCACTTCGGCAGCGAAGAGCAGCGCCAGCGCTTCCTGCCCGTGGTGGCCAAGGGCGGCGTGGTCACGGCCATTGCCATCAGCGAGCCGCAGGCGGGCAGTGATGTGAGCGCCATGACCACGCGCGCCGTGCGCGATGGCGACAGCTACGTCATCAACGGCCGCAAGCAATGGTGCAGCTATGGCGTGGAAGCCGAGTACATCGTGCTCATGGCGCGCACTTCGGGTGACCGTGGCAGTGAAGGCATCAGCGCCTTCGTGATCGAGCCGAGGAAGGTGAAAGGCATCACCTTCGGCCGCCATGAACGCAAGATGGGCTGGCGCGGTGCGCCGAACACGCCGATCTTTCTGGACAACGTTCGCGTGCCGGCGGAAAACCTGATCGGCGAAGAAGGCAAGGGCTTCAAGGCCAGCATGCGCGCGCTTGATTTGAACCGGCCCACCATCGGCGCGCAGTGCGTGGGCCTGGCGCAAGGGGCGCTCGATGCCTCTGTGGCCTATGCCAAGGAACGCAAGCAGTTCAAGCAAGCCATTGCGGAATTCCAGGGCATTCAGTTCATGCTGGCCGACATGGTGATGAACATCGAGGCCGCGCGTGCGCTGGTGTACGAATGCGCGCGCGCCGGTGACGAAGCCGACTGGAAGCGCCTGAACGTGCTGGCCAGCATGGCCAAGTGTTTTGGCTCTGACATGGCGATGAAGGTGACGACAGACGCCGTGCAGATCTTCGGCGGTTATGGCTACACGCAGGACTATCCGGTGGAGCGCTGGATGCGCGACGCCAAGCTGGCGCAGATTTTCGAAGGCACGAATCAGATACAACGCATGGTGATCGCGCGCGAGTTGTTGAAGTAGCGCGCGACCAGTTCCCCCATCCGCGGAGACACGCCTTGAAGCACATCCTTGCCACCCTGTTGTTGCTGCCCGCCTTCATGCTGGCCCAAGGCTTCCCTAACCGCGCCATTCAAATGCTGGTGCCGTACCCCGCCGGCGGCACCACAGACGTGATGGCCCGTGCCTTGCAAGAGCCGCTGCAAAAGGCCTTGGGCCAAACCGTGCTGATCGAGAACAAGTCTGGTGCCTCGGGCGTGCTGGCGGCGCGTGAAGTGGCGCGCGCCAAGCCCGACGGCCATTCACTGCTGTTCATCAACAGCGGCATCGTGGCGGTGACGCCGCATGTGCAAAAAGACGCCGGCTTTGATGGCGTGAAGGACTTCGCCCCAGTGGCCCTGGCCACCATGGCGCCTTTGTTTCTGGTGGTGCCTGGCAACCTGCCGGTGACTGACCTGCGCAGCTACATTGATTACATGAAGAAGCAAACCACGCCGCAGGCCTATGCCACGGCCGGCGTGGGCTCGTTCGGCCACCTGGCCAGCGAGTTGTTCCTCAAGGCTGCGGGCCTGCAGATGACGCACATTCCTTACCGCGGCCAGGCGCCCAGCACGAATGCCGTGCTGGCCGGCGAAGTGGGCCTGCTCATCACCAGCATGTCGGGTGCGATGAAGGGCGCCATTGACGGCGGCAAGCTCAGGCTGCTGGGCATCACCGCGGCCGCGCCATCTGCCCAGATGCCCGGCGTGCCCACGGTGGGCAGTGTGCTGCCGGGCTATGTGGCCGAAACCTGGTTTGGCTGGGTCACCACCGCCGGCACGCCGCCCGAGGTGCTGAACCGGCTGAACAGCGAGATCAATGCCATCCTGAACACCAAGGACACCCAGGACAAGATGGCCGCCCTGGGCCAGCAGGTGCGCACCATGACGCCGGCACAACTGGGCGCGCTCATCGCTGAAGACTCCGCCCGCTGGGGCGCCGTGGTGCGCGAGAACAACATCAGCGCGCAGTGACTCTTGCCACCCGCATTCATAACGTTTCACATCACTTTGAAAGATCTCACATGAGCCGCTACGCCAACTACCAACACCTGCAAGTCGAGGTGGCCAACAAGGTGGCTACCGTCACCATCAACCGGCCCGAAGCGCGCAACGCCATCAACCAACGCATGATTCGCGAGCTGCGCACCATCTGGGACGATGTGTCTGACGACATGAGCGTGAACGTGATTCTGCTCACCGGCGCCGGCAAGTACTTCAGCGTGGGTGGCGATGTGAAGATGATGAGCGAGCGCCCGGGTGGCGACGTGCTCGAAGAAGGCGAGGTGCACGACCCCATGATCAGCCGCCGCCTGGTGACGCGCCAGCTCGACTGCGACAAACCCATCGTCTGCGCCATCAATGGAGACTGTGTGGGCCTGGCCGCCACGCATGCGCTGCTGTGCGACATCACGGTGATGAGCGAAGACGCGCGCATCGGCGACAGCCACGTCAACAAGGCCGGCCTGGTGGCGGGTGATGGTGGCACCGTGATCTGGCCGCTGCTGGTGGGCGTGAACAAGGCCAAGGAATTCTTGATGCGCGGCACGCTGCTCAAGGGCGCCGAGGCCGAACGCATCGGCCTGGTGAACCACTGCGTGCCCGCGGCCGAGGTGCTGACCAAGGCGCGTGCGATTGCGCAAGAACTGGCCGATGGCCCGACCTGGGCCATCCGCTGGACGAAACTCTCCATCAACCAGATCGTGAAGGAGCGCGTGAACCACCTGCTCGAAGCCTCGATGGCCTTGGAGCAGGTGACGTTCGAGACGGCTGATCACAAGGAAGCCACCCTGTCGTTCAAGGAAAAGCGCAAGCCGAAGTTCACGGGTGGCTGATTCCAACCGTTAAACCGAACCTATGGGCTATGAAATCAAGGCGCAAATGTCAACCGCCTTGCCATTGCCGAATGGGCCGTTGAAGTTGCCATAGGCGTCGATGGCAAGCGTGAACTCGCCAATGAACAAGGTGATGCCGTAGGTTTCGCCGTATGCGAGAACTTGGCCGGCAAACCGGAATGACCAGCGACCCATCGACACCGTTCGTGCCATGAAAGGCGCCGCCGCCCTGCATCGTGATGCGCTTGGTGGCGTCAGCGAGGTTTGTAATTTCGTTCCGAAAAGTCGGCGCTGTCGAGATGAACCGGATGCCTCCCTTGAGGTTAATTTGTTTGACCTTGCCAACGGACGCCCCACTCCACCGGGAATGAACAGGCCTCGCTGGCGGCAAAGCGAAACACGTCTTGGCAGGGCTGTGGCGGGCCCGACTGTTGCGCCGCGGCGCCGGTACAAAGCGTCATGCCGAGGGTCAGGGCTGCGGCGGTGATCTTGCCCGTGCCGAAGTGGTGAGTGAAGCGATGCTTTGCTGTCATGTTCGTAGGCCTCTCTGAGTGTTGTTGCCGGGCTGTTGCGAACCAGCCGCGCGCGCCGGGACGGTCATCTCAAATGTGGATGTTCAGCTGCTGGCGGCGCATCAACCCAATGGATGATGCTTAAGAGGGCACCCCGGAGATGCGGGTTGGCCAAAGTGGCCAGATGAAGGGGCTTGGCTTGTTTCAGCGCGGCAACCCCAGGCCCCGTTGCGCAATCAAGCTGCGCTGGATTTCGTTCGTGCCGATGCTGATCACCCACATCAGCGAATGGCGCAGGTTTTGCTCGTAGCGGCCGTTGCGCAGCGCGCCCGGCGCACCTTGCGACAGCGCGGCGCGGGGGCCAAGAATGTCCAGTGCGGCCTCGCCGAAGCGCTCCATCAACTCGCCGCTGAAGACCTTGCTGATGGCGCCCATCTCGGGCGGCGTGGTGCCGCTGGTGGCCAGCTCGGCGCAGTGAATCATCAACTGGCGGCCGACTTCGATTTCGGCGGCGAACTGGCCGATGCGGTCGCGTGTGAGCGCATCAGCACGCAGTTGCGGATCAGCGCGAACGTCCTGGCACAGCAGGTTGAACGCATGCGCCACCTTGAGCACGATGCCGCCACCGATCAGTCCGCGTTCGTTGGCCAGGGCGTCGGTGAGCACCTTCCAGCCGGCGTTCACCGGCCCCACGATGCTGGCCGCGGGAATGCGCACATCGTCATAGAAGATGTTGGCAAAGGCGCCGTCGTACATGGTGGTGGCAGGTTTGATCGTGATGCCCGGCGTGGCCATGGGCACGATGAACATGCTGATGCCGGCATGCGCGGGCTTGGCGTCTTTGTCTGTTCGCGCCGCCAGGAACATGTACTGGGCCCAGAAGGTGGTGGTCCAGATCTTCTGGCCGTTGATCACCCATTCATCACCTTGCAACACCGCGCTGGTGCGCAGGGACGCGAGGTCACTGCCGGCTTCGGGCTCGCTGTAGCCCATGCCGTGCATCACCTCGCCGCGCAAAATCTCGGGCAGATAGCGGCGCTGTTGCTCGGGCGTGCCATGCATCATCAACGCGTTGCTTTGCACGGCAGCGCCGGCACGCGGCGCCTCGGCGCTTTCCATCACTTCCATGAAGGCGAGTTGCTCCAAAGGCGAGCGCCCCTGCCGCCGTGCTCGGTGGGCCAGCTCAACCCCAGCCAGCCGGTGGCGCCGAGGTCGCGCGCAAAGCCGGCATCGAACTCGCGGTCGTGAAAGGGCAGCCGGTCGAACGCGGCCTTGCGTTCGCCGCTCCAGTGCGTTTGCAGCCATTCACGCAGCTCGCTGCGAAAGGCATTGCCGGCGGCACCGAGGTCGTATTCGGGCAGGGTGGCGGTGTCGCCATCGAGCAGTGCTGCGGCCAGCTCGGCGCGGGCCTGCGCAGCCCCACCCAGTTGCAGCAAATCAAGGTGCACACGGCGAAAGTGGCGCGGCGCCTCGTGCTCTTCGGCATAGCCGATGGCGCCGAAAGCATGGTGCGTTTCCAGCGCCACCGCGCGCAATGCCTGGCCGGCGAAGGCGAATGCCGCGGCGCTGAAGGTGGGCCAGTGCGGCAGGGCGAAGTCGAA
>JANMYI010000271.1:0-4162 GCA_031381955.1 Burkholderiales bacterium | reverse complement strand
TTTGTCGACTTCAGCGGCCAGGAAGTTGGCCTGCTCAGTGCTGGAGCTGCGGCCGTCCTGGGCCACGGCGTCGTCGTTGCGCGCCAGCGGGCGCGGCAGGTCAATGGCATGCAGCCGCTCGCGCGGCCAGCCGTTGGACTCGAACCGCCACAAGGTGGTGAGCCACAGCGCGGCACTGTCGCCGTTGCCATGCACGAAGACGATGGGCGGGCGTTCGGCGGGCGGTGCGATGCCGGCGCAGGCGCTGGCCAGCACGGCCACCAGGCCAAGCAGGCCGCGGCGGTTGATCAATTTGTTCATGCACTCTCCATATCGTTGGCACAGGGCAGGCCGGGCAAGGCAGTGGCGGCGCGCACGGCATTGAGCACGGCCTGGGCCACGGCGTGCGCGGCCAGAGCGCCCAGCACCGTCATGTCACCCGGCTTGCCGCTGGCGCCGGTGGCCAGTGCGAACAAGGTGTCGCCGTCCTGCATGGTATGCGCCGGGTTGATGGCGCGCGCCAGGCCGTCGTGCGCCATGCTGGCCAGCTTGTTGGCCTGGGCCTTGGTGAGCAGCGCGTCAGTGCCGATCACGCCGATGCTGGTGGCCATGCCGGCGCGCGCGCGTTCGGGCAGTTCGCCGCGCAGCAAGGCTTGCAGGCTGCCCAGCAGCGCCTTGCCGTCGGCCGTACGCGCGCCGGCCACGACGCGGCCGCTGGCCGGGTCGATGACATCACCGATCGCGTTCACCGCCACCACCGCGCCCACTGTGATGGCGCCAACCTTGAACGCCGCGCTGCCGATGCCGCCCTTCATGGCCCGCGCCGGGCCGAACAGCTTGCCCACCACGGCGCCGGCCCCGGCGCCCACGTTGCCCTGCACCGGTGGCGCGTGGCTGGTGGCGGCGCAAGCGGCGGCGCAAGCGGCATAACCGCTGGCTGCATCGGGCCGGATGGCGGGGTCGCCGTGCATCAGGTCGAACAACACCGCCGCCGGCACGATGGGCACGCGCACGGGGCCTACTTCCAGACCGTGGCCGCGCTCTTCGAGCCAGCGCATCACGCCGCCGGCGGCGTCCAGCCCGAAGGCGCTGCCGCCGGTGAGCAGCACGGCGTGCACCTGTTCCACCAGGTTGTCGGGCCGCAGCAGATCAGTCTCGCGCGTGCCCGGCGCGCCGCCGCGAACATCGACGCCGCACACGGCGCCGGCCTCGCACAAGACCACGGTGCAGCCGGTGGCGCGCTGGCTGTGGGTGAAGTGGCCGAGCTTCAGGCCGGCCACGTCGGTGATGAACAAAGCAGCCTCAGGCAAAGACACCCGCCGCGGGCTGCATGCGCGCGCTCACCTCGCCCAGGTGGTGCAGGGTGTCGCCGAAAGTCATTTCCAGCATGGTCAGGCGCTTGAAGTAGTGGCTGCTGATGTATTCGTCGGTGACGCCGATGCCGCCGTGCAGCTGCGTGCACTGCTGGCCCACGAAGCGCATGGACTGGCCGAGTTGCACCTTGGCTTGCGACAACGCACGGCGCCGCTGCGCCGTGGGCTCACCGAGCTTGAGCGTGGCGTAGTAGCTCATGGCGCGGCCCAGCTCGAGCTGCATCTTCACGTCGGCCATGCGGTGGCGCAGCACCTGGAAGCTGGCTAACGTGGCGCCGAACTGCTTGCGCGTGTTCAGGTACTCGGTGGTGATCTGCGTCATCTTCTCCATCAGCCCCACGCCTTCGGCGCAGGCCGCGGCGATGCCCACATCCACGGCGGCTTCCAGCGCGGCATGGCCTTGCAGGGTGATGAGATCGGCCGGTGTCGCATTGAGCGTGATGTTTGCGGCGCGGGCGCCGTCTTGGGTGGCGTAAGCATCGATGGCGACACTGGCGGCATCGGCGCGCACCAGGAACAGGGCCAGGCCCGCGTTGTCGTCGTCCGCCCCGCTCACGCGCGCGCTCACCACGAAGGCATCGGCCTCGTCACCCGCCGGCACCACGCATTTGGCGCCGCTGAGTTGCCAACCACTGCCAGCTTGCACGGCACGCGTGCTGCACAGGTTCAAGCGGTAGCGCGAGGCGCGTTCCTGCTGCGCCAGCACCACCAACGCATCGCCACTGGCCACCTTGGGCAGCCACTGTGCTTGCAGTGCCGCCCCGGCCTGCGCCAGCAACTGCGGCGCCACCAGCGCGGCCTGTGCATACGGCGCATTCACCAGGCCGCGGCCCAGCTCTTCCATCACCACCATGGCTTCCACGGCGCCGAAGCCCAGGCCACCGTGTTCCTCGGCCACGTTCAAGCCGGCCAGGCCCAGATCGGCCAATTCAGCGTATACCGGGCGGGTGTGGCCACCGGCGCGCGCCAGGGCGCGGCGGCGCTCGAAGTTGAAGCCCTTTTCGACCCAACGCGCCACCGCATCGCGCAGTTGCTCTTGCTCATCAGTGAAGGTGAAGTCCATGGTTAACCCAAAACGGTTTGCGAAACAATGTTGCGCTGCACTTCATTCGTGCCGCCATAGATGGTGGTCTTGCGCATGTTGAAGTAGCTGCCGGCCAGCGGCGTGTTGTGCGCCAGTGCTTGGTCACCCTGCCAGCCGGCTTCCATCGCTTCGAGCACATAGGGCAGGCTCAAGGGGCCAGCGGCCAGCATCATCAGCTCGGTGTAGCGCTGCTGGATCTCGCTGCCGCGAATCTTCAGCAAGCCCGCCACATCCAGGCTTTGCTTGCCGCTCTTTTCGCCCGATTTTTCGGCACACAGCACGCGCAGCACCAGCATTTCAAGCGCGACCACGTCCACTTCGAGCAACGCAATTTGGTCGCGGAAGCGGGCGTCGTCATACACGCCTTCACGCTGCGCGATGCGCTTGAGCCGCTCAAGCTCACGCTTGCTGCGGTTCACATCGGCAATGCCGGTGCGTTCGTGTGAAAGCAGATGCTTGGCGTAGGTCCAGCCCTTGTTCTCTTCGCCAATCAGGTTTTCCAGCGGCACTTCGACGTTGTCGAAAAACACGTCGTTGACTTCCATCTCGCCATTGAGCATCTCGATGGGCCGCACGCTCACGCCGGGGCTTTTCATGTCGATGAGCAAGAAGCTGATGCCGGTTTGCGGCTTGCCTTCGCTGCTGGTGCGCACCAGGCAAAAGATCCATTCGCCGTGCTGGGCCAGGGTGGTCCAGGTCTTCTGGCCGTTGACGATGTAGTGGTTGCCGCGGCGTTCAGCCTTGGTGCGCAGCGAGGCCAGGTCAGAACCCGAGCCGGGCTCGCTGTAGCCCTGGCTCCACCACACCGAACCATCGGCAATGCCCGGCAGGAAGCGTTGTTGCTGAGCGGGCGAACCAAAGGCCATGATCACCGGCGCCACCATCACCGGGCCAAAGGGCAAGATGCGCGGCGCACCCGCCAAGGCGCATTCTTCTTCGAACAAGTGGCGCTGCACGGCGCTCCAGCCCGGGCCGCCAAAGGGCTTGGGCCAGGCATAGCCGAGCCAGCCCTTGGCGCCCAAAATCTTGGCCCAACGCTGCATGTCGTCGCGGCTCAAGCGCAGGTCATTGAGCACCTTGTGACTCAAGTCTTGCGGCAGGTTGGCGCGCACCCAGGTGCGCACTTCGGCGCGAAACGCCAGTTCTTCAGTGGTGAATGTCAGATCCATGTTGGCCTCATCGGCGGCCGTCCGGCCGCGTAGGAAGCGCGGGTTTTAGCACGACCGTTCGATTTGGACTTGTACCGTGGATGCAACGGGCCTCGGCGCGGCGCAAGGCATCTGGGCCGCCGCGCATGGCGACCACGCTGCGCCAGGGCGCTGAATGGCGCTGGCCAATGCAACGGGCGCGAGCACAGGATCGGCAGCATTGCGGCAAGCATGGCTGGTTGAGGGATGGCCGGATCGGACCCTTCGGCGACTCTCATCGGTCTCGTTTTTCCTGCCCTCAGCCGACGTTCGCGGCGGTCACGCCTTCTGCGTTACGGCGCTTCAAGACGTGACAAGCTGCTCCCTTCGCTTTTGACGCCGACGTCTTTCTGGTCTGCGGTACTGAAGTTCGCTTGAACCTGTTCACTGCCGCGTGATGCAAGCATCCAAGCGCGAAAGTCTCCGGCCTGCTTGGTCAGTCGGGCCGTCGACAAAAGCGCAAATGCGGATCAATTCGGCGTCGGCGCGCGCAGTCCCTGTGGGGCTCGGCTGCGCCGGTGACGCGCGCCGAACTCCAC
>JANMYI010000243.1:0-3321 GCA_031381955.1 Burkholderiales bacterium | reverse complement strand
GGCGCCTGCACATCGATTCGGGCGTGAACAAACACGTCATCACGGCCAGGACGCCTCAGGGAGAGCACCACCAGACCTCCGATGTCGAGGAGATGCTGGCCTGCCTGCCAACGGGCGTGCAGCGCCGGCTGTCGCTGGAACTGCTGCGCAAGGTGCCCGGCGCCTTGCGAAAGGACAAGGGCCGCATGACGGTGACCACGTTCAACGGCGAAGTGATCGACGTTGAGGTAGGTGACACCTCGGCGCACTGCTACGGCATGGCTTTCGACATCGGTACCACCAGCGTCGTGGGCACTCTGATGGATCTGGGCACCGGCGAGCAGTTGGCGGCCGTGGGCGGCCTGAACCCCCAGGCCCAGTACGGTGGCGACCTGATGTCTCGCATCGCGTATGCCCAGTTCGATGAAACCAAGTTGGCCACGCTGCGCGGCAAGATCCTGAGTGGCATCAACGAGCTCATCAAGGAGGCCTGCGCCCAGGCCGCGGTTTCCGAGCAGCACCTGTACAAGATCGTGGTCGTCGGCAACACCTGCATGCACCACATCTTTCTGGGCGTCGACGTCAGCTACGTCGGGCTGGCGCCTTACGCCCCGGTGGTGCGCGACCTGCTGGTCTATCCGGCGCGCGAATTGCCGCTGAAGGCTGCGCCCAACGCGCGCGTGTGTCTGCTGCCCATCGTCGCCGGCTTCGTCGGCGCAGACACCATGGCCTGCGTGTTGGCCACGCGCATCTACGAGAGCGACGAGATCCGCGCGTTGGTGGACATCGGCACCAACGGCGAGGTGGTGATGGGCTCCAAAGGCAGGCTCTTTGCGTGTTCTGCGCCTGCGGGTCCGGCATTGGAAGGGGCGCAGATCCGGCACGGCATGCGCGGCGCCCTGGGGGCCATCGAACGGGTTCAGATCGACGGCGACGTGACGTGCAAGGTGATCGGCGACGCGCCGGCCATCGGCATCTGCGGCTCGGGCCTGATCGACGCCTGCGCCAAGATGCTGGACGCAGGCATCATCGACGCCAACGGACTGCTGCGGCGCGATAGCAGCGAGCCGCTCCCGCCAGCACTGCAAAAGCGCATCTTCAAGGGCCCGGCGGGGCGCCAGTTCGTGCTGGTCTGGAAGGAAGGGGCCGGGCACGAGCACGACATCAGCATCACGCAAGCCGACATTCGGCAGTTGCAGCTCGCCAAGAGCGCCATCTACTCCGGCATCGTGATGCTGCGCGACGTGATGCAGATCGCCGACGATCAGATCGAGGAGCTGATGCTGTGCGGTGGCTTCGGCAACTACATCAGTATCGAAAGCTCGGTCAAGATTCGCTTGTTGCCCGACCTGCCGAAGGAGCGCATCACCTACCGTGGCAATGCCGCCGCCATCGGTGCGCAGATGGCGCTGTTGTCGGAGGCCGAACGCCTGCGCGCTTTCGATCTGGCGCAACGCATCGAGCATGTGGCCCTGGCGGCACGGCCCGAATTCCAGACCATCTTCGTCGAGGGCATGAACTTCACCGGGCGGACCTTTGCCGAACAGGAGCGCTCGGCGGCGGCCGCATCGCAAGCTGCAGCGGCCTTGGCGGCAGCCGCGGCTGCGTAGCCATCGACACCTCCAGGAGATCGTGATGAAGGTCAACCTGCTCTTCGGCTTTCTGGGCTCGGGTAAGACCACCTTGGCCAAGCACCTGTTGGCCCAGCGCGGCGACACGCTGAAGACTGCCATCATCGTCAACGAGTTCGGCGAGGTAGGCGTCGACGGTGACATCCTGCGCGGCCAGAACGTCGACGTCGTCGAACTGAACTCCGGCTGCCTGTGCTGCACCCTGCGCGGCTCCCTGATGATGGCGGTGGAGGAGTTGCGCGACAAAGCCCAGGTGCAACGCGTGATTGTCGAAGCCACCGGTGTCGCCCAGCCGGCCGAGTTGCTCGAAACGCTGGCCGGCACCAGCCGCAGCGCCGCGCTGCACATCGGCCCCCTGGTCACCGTGGTCGACTGCGCCAAGTTCTCCAAACTCGAGTCCATGCTGGGTGAGTTCTATCTCGATCAGATCGAAAGCGCCGACATCGTCATCGCCAACAAGATCGACCTGGCAACGCCGCAGCAGCTCGAGTCCACCACGCGGCACATCCGGGAGATCAACCCGGGTGCCGAAATCCTGTTTGCCGAACAGGGCCGGGTGCCGCCAGAGCGGCTGTTTGGCGAGGCCGGCTCCGGGCGCGTTGCGCGCTTGCGGGAAGAGTTGCTGCAGGAGGCGAACGCACAAGCCGCGGCCCAGGCGACTGCCGATGTCGGCCGCTACGATCATGGGCATGACAGTCGCAGTGAGCATGCTCACGAAAGCACCCACGACCATTCCCATGACCACGCCCACGATCCCCACGCCCACGCACCGGCGCAATCCTTCGTGGTTCACGCGATGGGCGCTGCGAAGCGCGATCGCATCCAGGCGTTCTTCGGCAGCTTGCCCGACAACGTCTGGCGTGCAAAAGGCTTCATACACGTCGACGGGCGGCCTGCCCTGGTGCAGTACAGCCTGGGCCAGCTGGAGATCACCGACGACGAGGGTCGCGGTCCCGACGCATTGGTGTTCATTGGCCAGGACATGGATCGGGCAGGCATCGAAACGCAGCTGGCGTTGGCCATCCGGTGATGCGCTCGGCAGCACTCAGGCACCGACCCGAAGCGGCCGCCGCCCGGCGGCCGCGCCTGCGCTCGCCGCGTGACATGCCGGACTCCCTGGCCGAAGTGGCTTATCAACTGTTGGTGCGCAAGATCACACGGCTGGAAGTGGAGCCCGGTGCGCTGCTGGTCGAGAAGGATCTGATCGCCGAATTCGGCATCGGGCGCACGCCGGTTCGCGAGGCCATGCAGCGGCTGGCCATCGAGCGGCTGGTCAATCACCAACCCAACCGGGGTATGTTCGTCTCGGAGATCACGGCCACCAGCGTGCAGCAGATCTACGAGTTCCGCGCCATGCTCGACGGCCATGCGGCGTGGCTGGCGGCCGCGCGGGCCACGCCCGACCAGGTCGAGGCGTTGCGCGGTTTGCAGCGCGACCTGGTGCGCGCCACTGCAGCCGGGGCGATCGACGATTTCGTCGATGCCGACCGCCAGTTCTACGGCGTGCTGGGCGAGGCTGCCCACAACACCTGGATTGCCGACGCCATTCCCCGCATCTTCAATCTGCACCTGCGTTTGTGGTTCTTCATTTCCCGACGCGTGGGCAACTGGAAGGACAGCGCCCGCGCCCATGAAGTGATGACGCGTGACGTCGTGGCGGCCCTGTCGTGGCGCGATGCAGCCAAGGCCAAGGCGGCGATGGAGACCTACG
>JANMYI010000224.1:0-2151 GCA_031381955.1 Burkholderiales bacterium | reverse complement strand
GGCGCAGCGCAGCTCAAGGTGGGCCTGGCGGCGCATGAGCTGCAGGTGAGTGTGGTGCCCGACAAGGAACAGTACGGCGTGCGCGACAAGGCCAGCGTGCGCATCAAGGTGAGCCACGCCGGCCAGCCGCTGGCCGATGCGCAAGTGGCCTTTGCCGCGGTCGACGAAGGCCTGCTGGCCTTGAGCCCTAACGCTTCATGGGACTTGCTGAACGGTTTGATGCAGCCACGCGCCTGGGGCGTGGAAACCAGCACCGCGCACAGCGAGATCGTCGGCCGGCGCCACTTCGGCCGCAAGGCCGTGGCCGCCGGCGGCGGCGGTGGGCGCCGGCCCACGCGCGAGCTGTTCGACACCCTGCTGCTGTGGCGCCCGGTGGTCACGCTCGACGCCCGCGGTGAAGCCGTGCTCGAGGTGCCGCTGAACGATTCACTCACCCGCTTCAAGCTGGTGGCGGTGGCCGATGCCGGCGCGCAGCAGTTCGGCACCGGCGCGGCCAGCATCCGCGTCAGCCAGGATTTGCAACTGCTCAGCGGCCTGCCGCCGCTGGTGCGCCAGGGCGACCGCTTCACCGCCCAGTTCACCGCCCGCAACACCACCGCGCGCGAGATGAAATTGCGCGTGAGCCTGCAAGGCACGGTCAACAGCGAGCCGGGGTTTGCCGCGGCCACCACACCAGCCACCACACCAGCCACCACACCAGCTATTGAGCGCGCCGCATTGGTGCTGCCGGCGCAAGACATCACCCTGGCCGCCGGCGCGGCGCGCGAACTGAGCTGGGAGGTGGTGGTGCCGGCCAACGCCTTCAGCATCAGTTGGCAGGCCACGGCCGACGAGCCGCAAGGCCAGGCCAAGGATCAGATCAAGTTCACCCAGATGGTCAGCCGCGCCGTGCCGCTGCGTGTGGTGCAGGCCAGCTTGCGCGCGCTCGACGGTGCGCAAACCGTGGCCACGGCCGCACCGGCGGACGCCCTGCCCGGCTCGGCTAGCCTGCGCATTGCCGTGCAGCCCAAACTGGCCACGGCGCTGCCGGGCGTGCAGCGCTTTTTCGAGACCTACCCCTACAGTTGCCTGGAGCAAAAAGCCTCGGTGGCCCTGGGTCTGGCTGACATGAAACGTTGGGAGGCGGTGACCAGGGAGTTGCCGAGTTACCTGGATGGTGATGGCCTGGCCAGCTACTTCCCCATCGGCAACGCCGCCCCGGCGCAGGGCAGTGACCGCCTCACCGCCTACGTGCTGGCGGCGGCGCACGAGGCCGGCGCCGAGCTGCCCGCGCCGGCGCGCGACGCCATGCTGGCCGGCCTGGCGGCGTTTGTGGAAGGCCGCATCGAGCGCCGCTTCTGGGCGCCGCGCGCTGACCTGGATGCGCGCAAGCTCGCCGCCATTGAAGCCCTGGCGCGGCACGGCAAGGCGCGCGCAGCCATGCTCGACTCGATCAACCTCACCCCCACCCTGTGGCCCACCGCCACGCTGCTCGATTGGCTGAGCCTGCTCAAGCGAATGAGCGGCGTGCCGCAGCAGGCCACGCGCCTGGCCGTAGCACAGGCCTTGCTGCGCGCGCGGCTGAATGTCTCGGGCACCACCTTGAAGTTCAACAATGAGGGCGATGACGCCTGGTGGTGGCTGATGGACAGTGCCGACGGCAACGCGGCGCGGCTGATCCTCAACCTGCTTGGCGATGCGCAATGGCAGCAAGACATGCCGCGCCTGGTGCAAGGCCACCTGGCGCGCCAGCAAGGCGGCGCCTGGTCCACCACCACCGGCAACCTGTGGGGCGCGTTGGCACTGCGCAAGTTCAGCGCCGCGTTCGAGACAGTGCCGGTGGCGGGCATCACCAAGGCGGCACTGGGCATCGTTAACAGCCAGCTTGATTGGGCGGCCCAGCCTGAAGGCGGCGCGCTGCCTGCCCTGCCCCTGGCAGCCGGCACGTTGCAACTCAGCCATGAAGGCAGCGGCAAGCCCTGGGTCACGGTGCAGGCCCTGGCCGCCGTGCCGCTGACCGCACCCCTGCGCGCGGGCTACTGGCTCAACCGCAGCGTGGTGGCCGTCGAGCGCAAGGACGCCGCCCGGTGGAGCCGGGGTGATGTCCTGCGCGTGCGCCTGGAAATTGACGCCGGCGCCGACATGAACTGGGTCGTGGTGAGCGACCCCATG
>JANMYI010000190.1:0-2231 GCA_031381955.1 Burkholderiales bacterium | reverse complement strand
GAACCAGGTGCGGATCTTCAGCCAGCGGCCATACAGGCCCATGGGTTCGAACAGCACGAAGATCACCAGCACCACGCCGAACACCGCACCCTGCAGGCCCGCGGCCTGGCCGATCGAGGGCGGCAGCAGATCCTTGGCCAGTGCGATGAGCTGCGGCATGCTGATGATGAAGATGGCGCCCAGGAAGGCCCCGTGCACGAAGCCCAGGCCACCGACGACCACCAGCAGCAGCAGCTCGACCGATTGCAGCAGACTGAACTGATCGGGGGAGATGAAGCCCATCTTGTGGGCGTACAGCGCGCCGGCCACGCCCGCGATCGCTGCCGACAGCGCGAAGGCGAGCCCCTTGTACCAGGCCAGGTGGATGCCCATGCTCTGCGCCGATATCTCGGAGTCGCGGATGGCCACGAAGGCCCGGCCGGTGGGGGCGCGAAGCAGATTCAGCACACCGATGGTGGTGGCCACGCACAGCGCCAGGCACAGGTAGTAGAAGGATTCCTGGGTATCGAGCTTCCAGCCGAACAGGCTGGGCGGCTTGATGTGGATGCCCGAATTGCCGCCGGTGACCGACTCCCAGCGCGCGAACACCTCTTCGACGATGAAGCCGAAGGCCAGCGTGGCGATGCCCAGGTAGATGCCCTTGACGCGCAGCGCCGGCACCCCGATCACCACCCCCGCCGCGCCGGCCAGGCCGCCCGCGGCGAGCATGGCCAGCGGGAACGGCCAACCCGCGCCGATGCACACCGCCTGCGTGTACGCGCCTACGCCCAGGAAGGCGGCGTGGCCGATGGAAAATTGCCCGGTGAAGCCGGCCAGCAGCATGAGGCCCAGGCCGACCACCGAGTAAATCAACACAAACGTTAACTGCGCCAACCAGTAGTCGGGCAGCACCCAGGGCGCGGCCAGCAAACACGCGCCGAGCACGGCATACCAGAAGTGGTGGCCGCCGTGCTTGGCCAGCACGATGTCTTGTTCGTAACGCGTCTTGAAGAGAAAGCGCATGGTCGGTGGGCCGTTCAGACCTTCTTGCGCAGCTTCTCGCCGAACAGGCCGTTGGGCTTGATCATGAGCATCAGCAGCACCACCGCATAGGGCGTGATGTCCTTGAATCCTTCAGGCAAGTAAAAGCCCGACAGGCTTTCCACCACGCCGATGATCAGCCCGCCCACGATCGCCCCGGGCAGGCTGCCGAAGCCGCCCACCACGGCAGCGGGAAAGGCCTTCAGCCCGATGAAACCCATGTTGGCATGCACAAAGGTGATGGGCGCCAGCAGCAGCCCGGCCACCGCCGCCACCGCCGCGGCCAGGCCCCACACCAAGCCGTTCAGGCGCCGCACCGGAATGCCCATGTAGTAGGCGGCAAGCTGGTTTTGCGAACTGGCCTGCATGGCGATGCCGACCTTGCTGAACTTGAACAAGGCATACAGCCCCAGACATAACACCGCGGTGCAGGCGATCACCACCAATTGCTCGTCGGCCAGCACCAAAGTGCCCAACTTGACCGTGCCGTCTTTGTAGGGCACCGGCAGGGTGTGCGTTTCGGTGCCGATCACTGGCACCATGGTGATCAGGCCGCGCGCCATGTAGCTGATGCCGATGGTGAGCATGACGATGGAAAACGCCGGCTGCCCGAGGATGGGGCGGATCAGCGCGCGCTCCAGCAGCACGCCCAGGCCGGCCATCACCAGCACCGCGCCGGGCACGGCCAGCCAGAACGGCAGGCCCAGCATGGTCATGGCTGCCAGGCCGCAAAACGCGCCCAGCATCATCAACTCGCCCTGCGCGAAGCTGACGGTTTCGGTGGCCTTGTAGATGAGCACGAAGCCCAGTGCAATGAGCCCGTAGATGCAACCCTGGGCGACGCCGCTGATGAGCAATTGGATGACTTGCACGAGGAAAGGGCGGCGCGGCGAAGCGGGGGGTTGAAGGCGGCGCGATGCTAGCGGCGGCCCCGGTGCGGTGCACCTGCGGAAAACGTGAACGCGCCCCCCGCATCAGGGGCCTGCACTGGGCGGCTCAGCGTGCCGGCAACAGCCGCGCCGGATCGACCGGCTTGCCCACGCGGCGAATCTCGAAATGCAGTTGCACGCGGTCGGTGTCAGACGAACCCATTTCGGCGATCTTCTGGCCTTTGCGCACCACTTGCTCTTCCTTCACCAGCAAGGTCTGGTTGTGGGCATAGGCGCTGAGGTAGGTGTTGTTGTGCTTCACGATCACCAGGTTGCCGTAAC
>JANMYI010000151.1:0-3211 GCA_031381955.1 Burkholderiales bacterium | reverse complement strand
AGGAAAGCGCATGCCCGTCACACTCACCTCAACCCGCAACCCGTTGGCCGCCGCAGCCGTTGCCACCCTCACCAGCTTGGCCCTTTGCAGCGGGGCCAACGCCGCCGCGGTGGATGTCACGGTGAAGATCGAAAACCTGGCCCCGGCCAACAGCATCAGCTTCGCACCGCTGCACATCGGTTTCAACAACGGCACGTTCGATGCCTTCAACCTCGGTGCGGCGCCGGGCGCGGCGATCATCTCGGTGGCCGAAGGCGGCGCGGGTGGCGCCTGGCAAACCGCCTTTGGCGCGGCCGACCCCGGCGCGCTGCGCTCCACCTTGGGTGGCCTGTTGCAACCGGGGCAAGCGTTCACCAGCGCCAGCTTTCGCATAGACACCACGCTGAACCCGTTCTTCACTTTCGCCACCATGGCGGTGCCGAGCAACGACTTCTTCATCGGCAACGATTCGCCCACGGCCTTTCGTTTGTTTGATGCCGCGGGCAACCTGGTGCTCAACACCATCAACCAAAAGGCCAGCCAGATCTGGGACGCCGGCAGCGAAATCTTCGACCCCGCCGCCGCCGCGTTCGTGGGCAACAACAGTTTGCGCACGGCGCAAAACGGCGTGGTGAATTTCAACTTCGCTGAACTCAGCGGCTTCAATGGCCTGACCACCGGCGCGGGCTATGTCTTCAACAGCGCGTTGACCTCCGGCAGCGACATCTACCGCATCAGCTTCACCGCCGCGCCGGTGCCCGAGCCGCAGACCTATGCGCTGATGCTCGCCGGGCTGGCGGCCATGGGCGCGCTGGTGCGCCGGCGTGCCGCGGCAGCCAGCCGGCGCGAACAGCTCACGGCAGCGTGAGGCTTCACCCGGGGTGACCTGTTCCAATCGCGCTGCGGCGCTGCCCTTCGCAGTGCCGCAGATGAGATGAAACCCCCACGCTCACTTCGTTCGCTGCCACGCGGCAAGCATGCCGCGCGGCCTTCGCAGGCACAAACCAGTCCGCACGGACTGGTATGTGTCCGGGCTCAGCCCACCCAGGGGGCTCTCAGTACCTTCGGAACGGCCGGGCGGCACTGAGATGAACACCAACCTCCTGCTGGTCGAAGACGACGACGCCATTGCCGACGCCTTGCGCCTGCACCTTGAAAACGAAGCCGGATACCGCCTGCACCGCGAGGCCGATGGCCTGCGCGCGATGGCCGCCATCGACCGCCGGCGCTGGGACCTCGTGCTGCTTGATTTGATGCTGCCCGGCGCCGACGGCTGGGCCGTGTGCCGCCACCTGCGCGCGCGCCACCCCGATGTGCCGGTGATCATGCTCAGCGCCCGCGGCGCCGAGGCGCACCGCGTGCTGGGCCTGGAACTCGGCGCCGATGACTACCTGGCCAAGCCTTTTTCCATGCTCGAACTGGTGGCCCGCGTGCGCGCGCTGCTGCGCCGCATCGAGCAACTGCGCAGCGCCCCGGCACCGACCACCGATCTGCGCTTCGGCCCCTTCGTGCTCGACACCCTGCGCCGTGAACTGCGTAGAGGCGAGCTGGCCGTGACGCTGACACTGCGCGAGTTCGACCTGCTGCACTTCCTGGCGCGCAGCCCCGGGCGCGCCTACAGCCGCGGCGAGCTGTTGCAGCACGTGTGGGGTGCCGGCTTCGACGGCTACGAGCACACCGTGAACTCGCACATCAACCGGCTGCGCGCCAAGATCGAAGACGACCCGCGCGAGCCGCGCCGCATCGTCACCGTGTGGGGCCTGGGCTATCGCTTCGATGCGCTGCCCGCATGATCATCATGCGCCGCAGTTTCACCCTGCGCCTGATGGCGGCGCTGGCCGTGGCCTTGCTGGCTTACGGTGCCTGCGTGGCGCTGCTGGGCCGGCAGTGGGCCACCGAGCACGAGCGCGAATCGCAACAGCGCTTGTCGCACGGCCTGGCGCGCCACATCGTCGAGCACTGGCCCGAAATCGCCGCGCCCAACCGCGAACAGGCCGATGCGGCGGCGCGCGATGCGCTGCTGAAGATGCTGATGGTGGTGAACCCGGCGGTGCAGGTGTATGTGCTCGATGCCGATGGCCGCGTGGCCGCCTACGTGGGCGAACCCGGCATGGTGCGCGAGCCGCAGGTGAACCTGGCCGCGGTGCGCGCCTTCCTGGCCGGCGCGCCGCTGCCGCTGCTGGGCACCGACCCGATGGGATCGAACCAGCGCCGCATCTTCAGCGCGGCCATGTTCGCGCCGCGCGTGGGTGACGCGCGGCCGCCCGGCTACCTGTATGTGGTGCTCGACGGCGGCGCGCGCGACACCGTGGCCGCGCCCAACGCACAGCGCCGCCTGTGGCAAGGCACGGCGCTGGCGGCAGCCACCGGCCTGGTGGTGGCCCTGGCATTGGGCGGCTTGGCCATGCTGCAGCTGACCCGGCCGCTGCACCAACTGGCCCGGCGCATGCGCGCATTCAGCCTGGCGCAGGGCGAAGGCGGTGCGGCAGACGTGGCGGCGCGCGGCCCAGCGCCGAGCGCCATGCAAGACGAGGTGCAAACCATGGCCAGCGCCTTCAGCGACATGACCGCCCGGCTTGAGCAGCAGACCGCGCGCGAGCGCGAGCAGGCCAGCGCCCACCGCGAAACCATGGCCAGCGTGGCGCACGACCTGCGCACCCCGCTCACCGCCCTGCACGGCCACCTGGAGGCGCTGGCCGGCGGCGTGGGCGACGCGCCAGACGCGCGCCAGCAAGTGCTGCGCACCGCGCTGGCGCAAAGCGACAAGGTGCGCCGGCTGTCGCAGCAATTGTTCGAGCTGGCCGCGTTGCAAGGCAGCGGCCAGGTGTTGCAGCGTGAACGCTTTGCGCTGGATGAACTGGTGGCCGACGCGGTGCAGAAGTTCAGCCAACCCGGCGTGGCCGCCAGCGTCACCCTGGCCGGCAGCGAACCCGGCCGGCTGGAGCTTGACGGTGACCTGCACCTCATCGAACGCGCCGTCACCAACCTGATCGACAACGCCTTGCGCCACGCGCCCGGTGCCAGCCCAGTGCGCGTGAGCGTGCATCGCGCCGGCCAGCAGGCGCAGATCGTGGTGCAAGACAGCGGGCCGGGCCTGCCGCAAGAGTTGGCGGCGCGGCTGCTGCAAGGCCAGTCGCTGCGCGACCCGCCGGCCCGCCGCGCGGGTGGCGGCATCGGCGGCCTGGGCCTGGCCATCGCCCAGCGCGTGGCCCAGTTGCACGGCGGCAGCCTG
>JANMYI010000583.1:0-13142 GCA_031381955.1 Burkholderiales bacterium | reverse complement strand
ACCAGGCCGTTGTAGGTGCCTTCGACCACCGCAAAACCCACGTCCAGCGGGTTGCCCAGCGAATAGATGCGCTCGCCCTTGTTCAAGGCCTGCGCTGCCGGCCTGAAGGCCATGGGCGCGGCGGTGAAGGGCAAGCTGCCCTCGGCCGGCACCAGCCGCACAAGGGCCAGGTCGTGGATGACGTCGATGCCCAGCAATTGCAGCGCGCCGGTGCGCCCTTCGGTCAGCGTGTAGCTCAGCCGATAGCGCTCAGGCCGCAGCGCGTATTGGCTGACGACGTGGTAGTTGGTCACGGCCAGCCCGCTGGCATCGACCAGGAAGGCCGAGCCCACCGAGGCCTGGCTGTCTTGATCCTTCAACAGCGTGCGCACTTGCAGCAACTGGGTGCGGCTGCCTTCGAAAATGCGCTGGCCGCTGGCCGACACCGGCGCGGCCAGCGCTTCGGGTTTGGGTGCGGCGGGGGTTTGGGCCTGGGTGTGCAGCGTGAACGCGGCCAGCAGGGCGGCGGCGCCGCGGGCTAGAAAGTGCATCGGGACATTCTAAGTACGGTCGCAATTTGCGACCTTGAACGCAGCAGGCGCTGGGCGCGGGCAACACCGCAAGTACCTGCCCACGCCTTCACCGAGGACGGCGCCATGATGTCCGCACCACCCTGGGCAGCCCACGCGCCGTTGAGGTGTCGGTGTATATGGTCAGGGATTTTGTTCGCATGCCCGAGTTGGCGGCCACGCACGGCGACCTGGCCAAGCGGCTGGCGGGACTCGAAGAAAAGACTCAGGGCCATGGCCATGAGACACCACACCTTCAGTCGCAACACCCGAGCCTAGCTCTTAGCTCTAGTAGGTCTTCGACGCCCTGCACGAACTCATGACGCCGCCCGAGCCATGCAAGCGGCCAATTGAGTTCGTCACACCTGATGACAGGGGCAAGAAGAAGCAGGCGATGAACAAAGGGTAGCGTCCATTCTGTTCGCGCCTGCGAAGAGCGCGGGAGGTGATTACGCGCCTTTGACCTTGAAGGACTCGGCCTCCACGAGCAAGCGCGCTGCCACCGGCCGCTTCAGGATGAAGAATCGAAGCCAGCTCTCGCTATAACTTGAAGGCATCACATAGAGCTTCAGAGCCTCTTTGCCAACGACGTCACTGCGCCACTCACCCTTGGCGTCTTGCCACGACACGTGTACGTCGGCGCTGCCTTGCAGCAGTATTTCTTCGCCACGGGTACCGCTGTACTCTTGGCCCCAGTAGTGCCCCTCAGGCAGCACATCGGACTTGCGTTCGGCTACGGAATGTGACTTCGGGAGTGCTGCCTCAATCTTCGTTGCGAGTGCGGCAGTCGCCCCGTTTGCACTGACGACCTCGACCAAGAAGCTGGCCATCGTTTTTTTGCCGGCGTGCCACAGGTGGTGATCGGGTCAGGGCCGCGGCTTTGGCCGCGCCGCGAAGGCGGCTTGGCCTTGACGCGCTCGGGCTTCAATACGCTGCTGCTATGCGGTGCATGCCAACTCTGGCGGCTTGCACCGCATGGCAAGCATTGGCGGCCGGATCAGGCAGGCGGGTCGTCGTGGCTGACCTGCAGCCGGCCAAGCCGGATCAGACGGGAGTTGATGGCGCCAGTCGTGCGCTCGTGGGTGCGCGCAAGCTCGGCCACGGGCGTGCCGGCGTCGAAGGCGGCAAGCAGGCGTTGGTCTTCTTCCTCGGTCCAGGACTTACCGGCGTTGCCCGGCGCGGTGGCTGCGGGTCGCGCGGGCTTGGCAGCAGCCATCAACTCCAACGCCTTGGCCGCGATGAACAGCGCGCGGATGACGTGCGGGCTGCTCAAGGGACTGTCATCGGGCAGCACTTCGCCTGTGGCCGGATCAATGCCACCGGCCAGGACTTCGACGATCTGTTTGGCTTCTGCGGGCGTCATCGGCATTGCCTCCCCAAGCAAGAACGCGAGCAGCAAGTATCTGGCAGCACACGCGGCCACAGCACCGGCCGCGCCGGTGCTGGCGGCGCAGCCGCCAGCACTGAACCAGCTTCAGCCCGGCGGCTGGTCGTCTTGCTTGTGGCACCACGGGTAGCCCACCCGTTCGTAATATTCCATGGCCATGCGCCGCTCATCGCTGCCATTGCTGCTGTCGCCATCGGCGCGCGGGTTGCTGGCCCAGTTCATGATGCCGGCCAGGTCTGCGATGAAGCCGCGCAGCACGGCGCGCGGCTCAACGCCATCGGTGGCGCACAAGTCGATGAACTCAGGCGGCAGCGTGAACGTGATGCGGTTGCGAGCGTGCTTGTTGGTGCGTGGCATGTCGTTCCCCTTGGGTGTTGGTGCCCGGCATTCGGCGAACGCCACTGGCCTGGCTCAAGGAGCGCCGAGTCGCAGCCGGGTCAAAGGCGCGAAGCGGCGACAGCGTTCCCTTGACGCGGCGAGCACGGCGCTACGCTGAGCAAGGACAGTGGAGAGAGCCCGGGAGCCCCCTCGGGGCCCCGCGGGGATCAAGGAAAGTGGCAAAGCCACATTTCCTTGAGAAGCTCAGGCTGGCGTTCTGCCTGGTCTGGCCGTTCATCAACCCCGCCGCGCAGCGCTGGCCTGGCGCGCGCCTTCAGCCATGGCGCCCAGCTTGGCGTAGACGATGTCTTCGTCTACCGCGCCAAAGCCGGCAAAGGTGCCAAAGCCGCAGTCGGTGCCGGCGATCACCCGCTCGGGCCCGACGATGCGCGCAAAAGTAGCCAGGCGCTGCGCCACCAGCCGCGGGTGTTCAACGAAGTTGCAGGTGCTGTCGAGCACGCCGGGAATCAGCACTTTGTCCTGTGCAATGAGGTGCTTGAATTGCTCGAGCACTTCCCACTCATGCGCGTGGCGCGGGTTGGCCGCCTCGAACAGCAGGCCCTGCGGCTTGGCGCGCAGCACGATGGGCAGGATGGTTTCCAGGCCAACGTCCTTGTGGTGCGGCCCTTCGTAGTTGCCCCAGCACACATGCATGCGAACGCGATCGGCGGGAATGGCGGCCAAGGCAAAGTTCAGGGCCTCGACATGCTTGGCAATGCGCTCGAGGTAGGCTGCTTCATCCAATTCCTTGAACATCATGTGACGGCCCAGGCCCAAGTCGGGCGAGTCGATCTGCAGCGTCAACCCGGCATCGACGATGGCGTGGTATTCGTGCCGCAAGGCATGGGCCAGCGCTTGCAGGTAGGCATCGTCGTCGGCGTAGTGCCGGTTGGGCTGGAACAGCGCCACCACGCCCGGCGAGGCAGCATTCATGAAGACTTCGGCAGCGCCGTGCCGGGCCGTAGCGGCCTGCACGTTAGCAATGTCCTTGCGCAGCGGCGCCATCGTTTTCACGCCGATCGGGCCCACGCAGCACGGCCGGCGGTAGCTGGGCGTGCCGCCGCTCGTTGCCAGGCGCTTCAGGAAACCCGGGAACTCAAGCAAGTCAGCCGGCGTGCGGCGCGGGCTGTCGCCGTCAAAACCGGTGTAGCGGTCTTTCACGTAGGTGGCGTAGCTGATCTTGCTCATCTCGCCATCGGAAACGATGTCGATGCCCGCTGCCACCTGACGCCGCACCACGTCATCCACCGCGCTGCGCATCACGGCATCGAAGGTGGCTTCGTCCACCGGCTCGCCACGCTCGCGCGCGAAGATCTGGTCGACCACGGCTTGCGCGCGCGGCAGCGAACCCACATGCGTGGTCAGGAAGCGGTGGGCCAGCGCCGGCACGGCAAGTGCCTCAGAACTTGCTGTAAGCCAACTTCAGGCCAAAGGTGCGTGGTGCCGCGGCGCTGACTTGCAGGTTGCCACCACCGCCCCAAACGAAGCGGTTGATGGTTTGCTTGTCGCTGATGTTGTCAACATAGCCTTGCAGCATGAAGTTGTCGTTGAAGCGCCAATTGAGCTTGAAGTCAGCCTTGACGTAAGAGCCCTGCTTTTCGATGCCCGCATTGCTGGGCTGGCCATAAAAGCCGCTGGAGAAGGTGGCCACCAACGTGGGCGTGAGGGTGCTGCCACCGGCCAGGCGAATGTCATAGCGCGCAAACACCGAGCCCTGGTACTTGGGCGCGTAGGGCAGTTGCTTGCCCGTCAGGTCGCAGCCAAAGGCCGCCGCCGGCTGGCCCGCGCCACCGGTGCCGGGCACCACGCCACAGTTGTAGCCCGGCGCGAAAACGCGGCGCTGGCCGGCCGGGGCGATGACGCTGCCATTGGCATCGGTCTGCGGCGCCAGCACCGTGGCATCGGTGACCAGGATGGAGGTGCCGAACGGCAGTGCCACATCGGGGAAGCTGGTGTACTTGGCATCGAGCAGCGACACGGCACCGCCCAGCGTGAGGTCGCGGCTTTGGCGCCATTCCACTTCAGCTTCCAACCCACTGGCCTTGGCCTTGGCGGCGTTGAAGATGGTCGACACCGTGGTGTTGCCCACCGGCACCTGGCGCTGTTCCTGCAAGTTCTTGTACTCGTTGTTGAAGGCGGCCAGGTTGACCTGCAAGGTGTTGCGCATGAAGCGGTTCTTGGAGCCCAGCTCGAAGGCGGTGACTTCTTCAGGCTTGAAGGTGCGCAAGGACTCGATGGCCTGGCCCGAGTTGAAACCGCCGGAACGGAAGCCCGTGGACACCGTGGCGTACAGCAGTTGGCTGTCGCTGAGTTTGTAGTCGGCCGCCAGCTTGCCGGTGGCCTTGCTGAAGCTGGCGTCGCTGTAGGTGGCGCCCGTTACCGTGTTGGTGCCGGCCAGACAATTGAAACCCGGTTGGTTGTTCGAGCCCGTGCAGGTGCTGCTGCCCGCGGTGCCAAAGGCGGCAGCGCCGGGCTCCACTGTGCTCAGGGTGATGAGCGTGCCATCGGGCGCGCCGGCGCCGGTCAGCGGCAGCACCGAGTTCGCATTCGCAAACTGGAATTTCTTCTTGTCGCGCGTGTAGCGCGCACCCGCGGTGAGGGTCACGGCATCGGTGGCGCGCAGGCTGAACTGCCCGTACAGCGCCGTGGAATCGGTTTGCGGGCGCTGCAAGTCGTAAAAGCCGGCGCCGTTCTGCGCCAAGGTGATGGGCGCGGCCACGGCACTGGAGATGATCGTGCGCGGCAACTGCTGGTTGATGAACAGGCCCGTCAGCTCATCCTTGAACAGGTACACGCCGGCCACATAACTCAAGGGCCCGCTGCCTTCAGACAGCACCTGGAACTCTTGCGTCAACGTACGGGCCGAGGTCTTCTGGAAGTCGATGCCGATGGTGGACGCCGAGAAGTCGGTGTCCTGCGAGCGCGAAGCCGTGAAGTCAGCGTAGCCGGTGATCGACTTCAGCGCCACACCCGCCACGCGGTAGGTCAGGTCGGCGCTGAAGTTGTTGTCGCGCAGGCGCAGGAAGCTCTGGTAGTCGTTGTTGATGCTGGCCATCTGCCCGGGCTTGTGCAGCGGTATGCCCAGGTCGACCGCGCTGCCCACGGCGTTGGCGGCAGTGCCGGCGGCGGCACCTTGGGTGCGGGTGCAGTCGTTCACCGCATCACGGTTGCCGCCGCGCGTGTTCAGGGCCAGGAAGTCGGCGTTGAACAGTTGCTGGCACGACGCGGTGTGCAAGTAGGTGCCGGCCAGCTTGTAGCCGAACGCCGAGCCGCCATTGCCGCGCTGCTCGGTCACGTCGGCACGCAACACGGCGTCGAACTGGTTTGACGGCTTGAACTTGATGGAGCCGCGCAGGTAGGTCAGGTCTTTGTCGAACAAACCGGCGCTGGGGTTGAAATCATTCTTCACCCAGGCATCGGCCTTCTCGGCGACTGCGGCAAAGCGTACCGCCACCACATCGCCCAGCGGCGCATTCAACACGCCCTCAATGCGCTTCTTGCCAAAGCTGCCCAGTTCGATGCCGGCGCCGGCTTCATAGGCCTTCAGTTCGGGCATGTTGGTGGTGATCGCCACGGTGCCGCCGAAGGTGTTGCGACCGAACAGCGTGCCTTGCGGGCCGCGCAAGATTTCGACCCGCGACACATCAACAAACCCCAGCATCGCCTGCTGCGCACGCGACTTGTAGATGCCATCGACAAAGTAGCCGATGGTGGTGTCGGCGTTCACCGCCACGTTCTCAGTGCGCACGCCGCGAATGGCCGGGCGGGCATCAACGCCCGAGCGCCCAAAGGTGAAGCCGGCGGACAGGGATTCCATTTGCGACAGGTCGGTGACGTTGCGCTCAGCCAGCGTGGCGCCGGTGACCGCTGTGACCGAGACGCTGACTTTCTGTTGGTCTTCAGCCCGACGGTTGGCCGTGACTGTGACGGTCTGGATTTCACCGCTGTCAGCGGCCCTGGCCGGCGTGGTTTGGGCGAAGACCGCCGGCGCGCCCATCGCGGCCCAGGCGCCCAATGAGAGAGCGATTTGCGTGGCCAGCCGGTTGCGTTGGAAAGGTGCCATTGACGTGTCTCCAGGAATGATCGAGCGGGTGAACAAGGCCGAAAGGCCGCGCGCTGGGCGCCACCTCATGTTTGATGCATGTTTGGTGCGAGTTTGCGTGTCGCCGGGTGAGCATGCAAGCGTATGCAACACCTATGCACGCCACACCGGTAAAACCCTGATTCGCGCATCGCTTCCGCGCCACAACGCGCGCTGCGTTGCCAAGTCAGCGCTGGGCGCGTTCAACAAAACGCTGCTCGGCCACAAAACCATTGGCGTCCAGCGCCTGGCCCTGAGCGGCGGCGGCTTGCAGCACGCCTGCGTCCCAGGTGATCCGCTTGCGTGCGTCGCCGCTGGTCAGCAGCAGGGCCAGGGCTTCATCGGGGCCGGGGTTTTCAAAGCTGCGCCAGCAATCAGCCGGCAGGGCATAACTGTCCCAGGCCGTGGCGCCACCTTCGGCGCGCTGCTGGCGTGGGCCCTGCGTGGTTTCAACGCTCACGTCGAGTTGCCCGGCCTTGACGATGAGCACTTGCTTTTCATGCAGCAGGTGGCGCGAGACGCGCCCGCCGGGTGGCACCTTCAACCATTCGATCGACAGGCCATGCGCATTCGCCACCGGCGCTTGCAGATTGCGGTCTTCGCTCAACCCCAGCCCCAGCACCGCGGCGAGCTGCGCGCCGCAGCCCGGCAAGGCCGAATCGAGCAGGCCGTGTTGCGACCAGCGCAGGTCTTGGAAACGCACCACGCGCCGCGCCATGTCTGGCACCGGCCACACGCGCAGAGCGGCAATCTCAGCGGGCGTCATCGGCTGCACCGGGGTTTCGCCAGGGCGCCAGACGTCGCCCTTGCGGGTGTCGATGATGCGGTACTCGCTGCTCAGGTGAACGCCTGCGTGCGCCGCCGCAGCCAGGGTGGTGGGGCCCCACAAAATGCCGCCGGTGGCGTCGCCCCCCAGCGCGGTGAACATGAAGCCGTCATCAACGCCGATGTTGGTGAAACCGCGGTACAGCCAGGTCGGCGCCGACAGAATGTCGCCCTCGCCGATGTCGGTGGCACTCACCTCGGGGTTAAAGCCCCATTGCATGCGCCAGGCGCCGCGCGTGCAGATGAAGACCTCGCAAGTGAAATGCATGTGCGGCGGGTTGACCTTGCCGTGCGGCAGCGACACGCCACCCACCTGAAAGCCATGCGGCTCGCGCAGGCTCACCGGCTGGTTGGGGTTTTGCGAAACGCCCGGCCCCACCAACGCATAGTTGTACTTGGGGCCGCACTCGGCAATGGCGTAGTCGATGAAGGCCTCGGTGCTGTAGCGCAGGCTCTTGAACGGGATGAAGCGCTGTGCCAGTGCGTCGGGGGTGATCATGCTGGGGCTCCGAATCAAACTTGCGTGGGGAAGGGTACTTAACCTTTGACGGCACCTTGCGTCAACCCGGCCACCAGTTGGCGCTGAAAGATCACCACCAGCACCACCAGCGGCAGCGTGATGCTGACCGCCCCGGCCACGCCTTGCATGAGCAGCGCTTCGCTTTCAGCGCCAATGGCGTTGGCCAGCGCGGCGGGCATGGTCATCTGGTCGGCATTCGTCAACGCCGAGCTGAGCAGGAAATCGTTGTAGGCGAGCAAGAAGCTGAACAGCCCGGTGGTGACGATGCCCGGCCACATCACCGGCACGATGACGCGGCCGAAGGCCTGCCAGCGCGTGCAGCCGTCTACCAGCGCGGCTTCATCCAGCTCTTGCGGAATG
This sequence comes from Burkholderiales bacterium, assembly GCA_031381955.1. Lineage (GTDB taxonomy): Bacteria > Pseudomonadota > Gammaproteobacteria > Burkholderiales > Burkholderiaceae_C > Rubrivivax. Next base: position 5,043 of record JANMYI010000583.1, on the reverse strand, counting down.
CTCATGAAGAACGCGCGCAGCATCCAGATGGTGAAGGGCTGGTTGATGGCCACCAGCACCAGCACCAACGAAAGCGTGGTGTTGCGCAGGCCCAGCGCATCGAACACCGCCAGGAACGAAGGCAGCAGCGTGGAATGCGGCAGCGCCCGAAACACCAGCGCCACCAGCAGCAGCCAAAAGCCCAGCGCCCCGCGGTAGCGCGCCAGGGCATAGCCGGCCAGGCAACCCACCGTGAGCGACAAGGCCACGCTGCTGAAGGTGACCACGGCGGTGTTGAAAAAGTTGCGATAGAAGGCCTGGTCAACCCACAGCGCGCGGTAGTTTTCGAACGTCACCGGGGCCAGCCACTTGATGGGCGCGGCAAACGCATCGACATAGCTGCGCAGCGAAATCAGCGCCGCCCACAGCACCGGCAGGCTGGCCAGCAGCAGCCACAGCGCCAGGCCGCTGTACAGCAGCACCTGCATCAGGCGGTTAGGGCGTGGCATCAGCCTAGAAACGGCAGTTGGACGCGCCCGAGTGGGCTGCGATGCGGTGCGCTGGCAAGGCGTGACGACGACGCAGGCTCATGCCTGCTAGGAGGAGCAACGCCGCCAGCGTGCCGCAGCGCGGCTCAATCGGGTGCGTAGCGCTGTCGCCCAAAAGGTGAACTTGATCGTGGGGGTACAACTGAATGGGCATGCGATGTTGCCTGCGGAGGTAAGCGGTTAACTGCCGTTTCTAGGCTCAGCGGCCCTGGCGCTGTTCGCGCCATGTTTTGCGCAACAAGGGCGCCAGCAGCACGGCCATGCCCAGCAGGGTCACCAACGCCGCCGCGCTGGCCTTGTAGGGGTTGTTCTCGTTGATCAGGATGTCGTAGCTCAACACCTGCAAGCTGGTGGTGAAGGCGCCTTGGGTGAGCACCAGCACCGGCTCGAACACGCGGTAGGCGTCCATCAGGTGGATCAGCGCTACAAAGGCCAGCAGCGGGGCCAGGTGGGGCAGCGTGACGTGACGCAGGCGCTGCCAGGCTGAAGCGCCATCGAGCTTGTCGGCTTCGATCGAATCTTGTGGCACCGATTGCAAACCGGCATAGAAAACGTTGAAGGCAAACGGCAGCACATGCCAAATGCCATAAAGCACGATCAGCAAGCGCGCCGACCACGCCTGCGCCAGCCAGAACACCTGCACCCCCACCTGCGCCAGCAATTGCGGCACCAGGCCGTTGTCGCGAAACAGCCATTTGATGGCCAGCGCACCGACCACGGGGGTGATGATGAACGGCAACAACGACGCCGCGATGAGCCCGGCCTTCAAGTGCTGCGTGGCGGCGTTGACGGCCAGCGCCAGCAACAGCCCGCCGCCCAGAACGAAGGGCGTGGTGGCCAGGGTGTAGAGCAGGGTGAAGCGCAGCGCGGCGAAGTATTCGTTGTGCGATTCGGCCGCGCCTGCGCTGCCTGCGCTGCCCACACTGGCATCTGGGCTGGCAGGTGCGGCGCCCAGGCCCAGCAGCTTGCGGTAGTAGGCGGCGCCCACGAAACGGCAGTTCTCCAGGGGCCGGCCGTTGGCGCCGAGCACGCTGCGCTGGGTGACCACTTCTTGCGCGCCGAAGGGCCCGGTTTGCTGCACGCGCACCAGTTCGAGCTGCGGCGTGCAGTCGCGCACCGACAACCACATGGTCATGATCAAGGGCAAGCCCAGCAGCGCCAGCATCACGGCCAGCGAGGGCGCGGTGAATTGCCAGAAGCTGCGCGTATTCATGCTTGCGCCGGGTTGAGAAAACCCTTTTCCACGGCAATGCGCGCGTAGGCCGCGGCCGCGTCTTGCAAGGCCGCGCGCGGGCTGCGCTCGCCCTTCAAGGCATCGGGCAGCACCTTGCCGATTTCAGCGTGCGCCAACCCGAAGAAAGGCTCACCCGGCCACACCGGCGCACCGGCGCGCTGGGCCAGCGCCACGCCCACGCCCAGGCGGCCCGGGCGGTATGCGCTGCGCACCCAAATGGCGAGGTCGTTGCCGGCCTGCACCGAGGCTGCGCTCAAGGCTTCCATCAGCACCTGGAAGGTGGCCTCGCGGCGCGCCGCGCCCGCTGGGGCGTGGCGCGGCAGCACCACGCCGTCCCACCACAAATGCGCGGCGCTGGGGCCGCCCGCAAGCGCTGCGGGGGCAGGCGCAAAAGCGATCTGGCCGACGACCTTGCTGACCTGCGGGTCGTCCATGCGCGCGGCGCGGCTGGCCCACAGCACACCCATCGCGGCCTGGCCCTGCTGCAGCTGGTTCATCACGTCATCAGCATTCGAGGCCAGGGCGTTTGGCGTCATGTACGGCAGCAGCGAGCGCAGGGTTTCGATGGCCTGCACCCCCGGCTCGCCGTGAAAGGCGGGGCGCGCCGATTGGGCTTCGAACGCGCGCCCGCCCAGGCTGGCAAAGACGTTGGTGAACTCGGTGGCAATGTCGAAGCCCTTGGCATAACCCTGGGCGATGGGGAAGCGCAGCGTGGGCTCCAGCCGTTGCAGCAGGGCTGCGGTGTGCGCCACTTCGGCGTAGGTGCCGGGCACGCTCAGGCGGTGGCGCTCGAACAGGTCTTGGCGCAGGTACAGGTTCTGCGTGTTTTGCATGAAGGCAATCGCCATCACTTGGCCGTCCACGCGCACCAGCATGCGTTCTTCAAGCTGATAGCGGGCGCCGAATTTGTCGACCAAGTCATTCAGCGGGTGCAATTGCGCGCGGCTGTACAGGCTGCTGAACAGGCCCATCGACACCACGGCCGCATCAAACGGCGAACGCGCGCCGCTGCCAAAGGCTTGCTCGGTTTCCGTGCGCGCTTGCGGCGTGACTTTGAAGCGCACCTTGAAGCCTGCGTGGCTGCATGCCTGGGCGCGCTGCGCCACATGCTGCACCGCCGGGAACGAGTTGCCGATGAGCTGCACTTCGCCCAGCGCGGGCAGCGCCGGGCATGACGCGGCCTGCGCGCCAAGGCTGCGCCCGCCCGCTGCCAGGGCCAGGGCGGCTTGCAGGCAACGGCGCCGCTGCAACGTCATGTTTGGGTGCAGCATGTTTGGCCACCGTTTCCCGTGCCGGGCAGGACACGGATGCGCGCTTGCGTCTTCGCATCGAACAGGAAGCTGTGCGCCGCATCGGCGCGCAGGCGCAGTGCCTGGCCCACGGTGGCGCGCTGCGCTTTGCCGGCCTTGGCGGTGACCAACTGGCCGCCCACACGCAGGGTGACCAAGGTGGCGTCGCCGGTCAGCTCGACCGCGAACACTTCGCCTTCGATGGCGGCGCCAGGTTCGTCTGCCGGCGCGAGTGTCAGGTCTTCGGCACGCAGGCCCAACACCACCTGGCCTTGGCTCAATGCGCCGAAACCGCCCAGCGCCACACCGGGCGCATGGAACACGCCGTCTTGCAGTTCGCCGGGCACCAGGTTCATGGGTGGCGAGCCAATGAAGCCAGCCACGAAAAGGTTGGCCGGATCGTTGTAGATGGCCTGCGGCGTGCCGACTTGCTGCACCTGCGCCTGGCTCATGACGACCACGCGGTCGGCCAGCGTCATGGCCTCGATCTGGTCGTGGGTGACGTACAGCGTGGTCACGCCCAGGCTGTGGTGCAGGTGCTTCAGGTGCGCGCGCTTGCTCACGCGCAACTTGGCGTCTAGGTTCGACAGCGGCTCGTCCATCAAGAACACCGCCGGCTCGCGCACGATGGCGCGCGCCAGCGCCACGCGCTGGCGCTGGCCGCCGGAAAGTTCTTTCGGCCGGCGCTGCAAAAAATCAAGCAACTCGACTTGCGCCGCCGCCTTGCGCACCGCCGGCTCAATGCCCGCCGCCGCCATGCCGCGCATGCGCAGCGGAAAGCTGATGTTCTCGAACACCGTCATCTGCGGGTACAGGCCATAGCTTTGGAAGACCATCGCCACGTCGCGGTCCTTCGGCTCCAACTCATTGACGCAGCGTGCCCCGATCCAGACCTCGCCCTGGCTCGGCGCTTCCAGCCCCGCCACCATGCGCAAGGTGGTGGTCTTGCCGCAACCTGAAGGGCCGAGCAAGACCAGGAATTCGCCATCAGCCACATCCAGCGACAGCGGCAGCACAACGTGCGTGCTGCCGTGGCGCTTGGCAATGTTTTTGAGTTGAACGCGGGCCATGGCTCGATCAACCCGACGGTTTTAACACCTGCATCCACAGGGCAATGTCGTCGATCAACAACCACTCGCGCAGCACGCGCCCATGCTCGATCTCGGCGTGCGCAATGCCGAGCACTTCTACGGCGCGCCCGCTGGGCTGGCCGTAGCGCCCGCCGCCGCTGTGCAGCGCCTGCACGCGCCAACGCAGGGCCAGCACCGTGGCGCGGCCGGGGCGCTCATTGGCCACCAGGTGCTCGACCTCGAAGTGCGCCGCGGGCAAGGCGCTTTGCAGGCCGGCCCAGAAGGCGCGCAAGGCCACGCTGCCCACCGCGCATTCGCCGCCAGGCAAGGCGCTGATGACTTGTTCATGGTGGGTCTGTGCCCAGGCGCTTGAGTCGCCGCTCAACCACAGCGTTTGCAAGCCCTGGGCATAGGCGCTGGCCAGCGGGTGGGTGCTGATGAAGCTGCGGTAGGGCGCGGGCGCGGCCGGCATGGCGGGCTTGGCAAAGCCACCGCGTTCATTCAGCCAGCGCTGCGCCACATCGCGTTCATGTTGGCCGGTTTGGCGCGCGATGGCGGCCTGGTCGCGCACCAGCCATTCATGCACGATGCGGTTGTTGACGCAAACACAGTCGGCCACCGTGCGGGCATGAACGGGCTTGCCGCTGGGCGCGCCAAAGGCCCCCGGGCCGGCATGCGTCATGGGGCTGAAGATGCGGTGCGATGAGAGATAGCCGCCCTCTTCATCGCCCGAAACGATGACGTCTTCGGCCAGCAATCGGCGGTCCGGAAAGGCCAGCAAGGTGGCGCGCGTGCCGTCCATCACCGGCTCAACGCCGATGCTCACCGAACTGGGCGTTTCAACCGCGCAGTCTGCGCTGTAGTAGCGGCGAATGTCATCGAGGCGGCGGCCTTCCCAGATGCGTTCGGTGATGACGCGGATG
>JANMYI010000130.1:0-3646 GCA_031381955.1 Burkholderiales bacterium | reverse complement strand
CGATGGGCGACGACACGCCGTTCGCGGTGCTGTCCGAAAAGGCGCGGCCGCTGTACGACTATTTCCGCCAGCAATTCGCGCAGGTGACCAACCCGCCGATCGACCCGATCCGCGAGGCGATCGTGATGTCGCTGAACAGCTTCATCGGGCCGAAGCCGAACCTGCTCGACATCAACGCCGTCAACCCGCCGATGCGGCTCGAGGTGCAGCAGCCGATCCTCGACTTCGAGCAGATGGCGCGCCTGCGCCAGATCGAGCGCCACACCGGTGCCAAGTTCAAGAGCCACGAGATCGACATCACCTACCCGCTCGCCTGGGGCGACGAGGGCGTCGAAGCCAAGCTCGCCTCACTCTGCGCCGAGGCGGTCGACGCGCTGCGCAGCGGGCACAACATCCTCATCATCAGCGACCGGCGAATGGACCGCGAGCATGTCGCGATCCCGGCGCTGCTCGCCTTGTCGGCCATTCACCAGCACCTGGTGCGTGCCGGATTGCGCACCACGGCGGGGCTGGTGGTGGAGACTGCATCAGCGCGCGAAGTTCACCACTTTGCCGTGTTAGCCGGCTACGGCGCCGAAGCCGTTCACCCGTACCTGGCGATGGAGACCCTGGTCGAGCTGCAAGGTTCGCTGCCCGGAACCAAGAGTGAAGGGGTCGATGCCGACAAGGCCATCTACAACTACATCAAGGCCATCGGCAAAGGTCTCTCGAAGATCATGTCGAAGATGGGCGTCAGCACCTACATGTCGTACTGCGGCGCGCAGTTGTTCAAAGCCATCGGCCTTAGCGCTCAGTTCACCGAAAAGTTCTTCCGCGGCACCGCCAGCCAGGTGGGCGGCATCGGTGTCTTCGCAGTCGCCGAAGAAGCCATTCGCATGCACCGCGCCGCGTTCAGCGCAGACCCGGTGCTGGCCAACATGCTCGACGCTGGCGGTGAATACGCCTGGCGTGTTCGCGGTGAAGAACACATGTGGACGCCCGAGGCCATTGCCAAGTTGCAACACAGCGTGCGCGCTCCCAATGGCGGGCGCTTCGACACCTACAAGGAATACGCCCAGCTCATCAACGACCAAAGCAAGCGCCACATGACGCTGCGCGGCCTGTTCGAATTCAAGCTCGACGCCACCAAGGCCATCCCCATCGACGAGGTGGAGAGCGCGGCCGAAATCGTCAAGCGCTTCACCACGGGCGCCATGTCACTGGGCTCCATTTCAACCGAAGCCCACACCACCCTGGCCCTGGCCATGAACCGCATCGGCGGCAAGAGCAACACCGGCGAAGGCGGCGAAGACCCGGCGCGCTACCGGCAGGAACTGAAGGGCATCAAGATCACCGCCGGCACCTTGGTCAGCGATGTCATCGGCAAGGGCGTGATCGAAGCCGACACGGTGATGCAAGACGGCGACAGCCTGCGCAGCAAGATCAAGCAGGTGGCCTCGGGCCGCTTTGGCGTGACCACTGAATACCTGGTCAGCGCTGATCAATTGCAGATCAAGATGGCGCAAGGTGCCAAGCCCGGCGAAGGCGGCCAATTGCCGGGCGGCAAGGTCAGTGAATACATCGGCATGCTGCGCTACAGCGTGCCCGGTGTGGGCCTGATCAGCCCGCCGCCGCACCACGACATCTATTCCATTGAAGACCTGGCGCAACTCATCCACGACCTGAAGAACGCCAACCCGCGTGCGTCGATCAGCGTCAAGCTGGTGAGTGAAGTGGGCGTGGGCACCATTGCCGCGGGCGTGGCCAAGTGCAAGGCCGACCATGTGGTGATTGCCGGGCACGACGGCGGCACCGGCGCCTCACCGTGGAGCAGCATCAAGCATGCCGGCACGCCCTGGGAACTGGGCCTGGCCGAAACGCAGCAGACCCTGGTGTTGAACCGCCTGCGTGGGCGCATTCGCGTGCAGGCCGACGGCCAGATGAAGACCGGGCGTGATGTGGTCATTGGCGCGCTGCTCGGCGCTGATGAATTCGGCTTCGCCACCGCGCCGCTGGTGGCCGAGGGCTGCATCATGATGCGCAAGTGCCACCTCAACACCTGCCCGGTGGGCGTGGCCACGCAAGACCCGCTGTTGCGCAAGAAGTTCGCCGGCAAGCCCGAGCACGTGGTGAACTACTTCTTCTTCGTGGCCGAAGAAGCGCGCAGCATCATGGCGCAGCTGGGCATGCGCACGTTCGACGAACTGATAGGCCGCGCTGACTTGCTCGACACGCGCCACGGCATCGAACACTGGAAGGCCCGCGGCCTTGATTTCGCGCGCGTCTTCCACCTGCCGCTGGTGGGCCCCGAAGTGGCCCGTGCGCACAACGATGTGCAAGACCATGGGCTGGAGCGCGCGCTCGATGTCAAGCTCATCGAAAAGTGCCGCCCGGCCATCGAGCGCGGCGAAAAAGTGCAGTTCATGGAAGAGGTGCGCAACGGCAACCGCAGCGTGGGCGCGATGCTGTCGGGCGAACTCATCCGCCAGCGGCCTGAAGGCCTGAACGACCAAACCATCTTCATGCAGATGGAAGGCACGGGCGGGCAAAGCTTCGGCGCCTTCCTGGCCAAGGGCATCACGCTGTATTTGATCGGTGACGCCAACGACTACACCGGCAAGGGCTTGTCGGGCGGGCGCATCGTGGTGCGCCCGAGCATCGACTTTCGCGGCGACGCCACGCGCAACATCATCATCGGCAACACCGCGCTGTACGGTGCCACCAGCGGCGAGGCCTTCTTCCGCGGCGTGGCCGGCGAACGCTTTGGCGTGCGGCTTTCCGGTGCCAGCGCGGTGGTGGAAGGCACGGGCGACCATGGCTGCGAATACATGACCGGCGGCACCGTGGTGGTGCTGGGCAAGACCGGGCGCAACTTCGCCGCCGGCATGAGCGGCGGCGTGGCCTACGTGTACGACGAAGACGGCGAGTTTGCCAAGCGCTGCAACACCAGCATGGTGTTGATGGAAAAGGTGCTGCCCAAGGCTGAGCAGGCCGGGCCGGCCGAGAGCTGGCACCTGGGCCAGGCCGACGAAGTGATGCTGAGAAAGATGGTCGAGGCCCACCACAGCTGGACGGGCAGCCTGCGTGCACGCGAGGTGCTCGATGGCTGGGCGCAGGCGCGGACCAGGTTCGTCAAGGTCTTCCCGCATGAGTACCGCCGCGCACTCACTTCTCAAGCCAGCGAGCGCGCTGCCGTGGCGCAAGCCGCCGCCGCGGTGAGCAAAGCCAAAGTCAGCCCAGTGCCGCAAAGCGCCCCGGCGAAATAACCAAGAGATGCAGAGGAACCATCATGGGCAAGGTCACCGGCTTCATGGAACACGAGCGCCTGGAAGAGGGCTACGCGCCCGTGGTTGAGCGCTTGAAGCACCACAAGGAATTCGTCATCACGTTGAACCCGGCGCAGTCGGCCGTGCAGGCGGCGCGCTGCATGGACTGTGGCACGCCGTTTTGCAACAGCGGCTGCCCGGTGAACAACATCATTCCCGACTTCAACGACCTCGTTTTCCGCGGCGACTGGCGCAACGCCATCGACGTGCTGCACAGCACCAACAACTTCCCCGAATTCACCGGCCGCATCTGCCCCGCGCCCTGCGAGGCAGCCTGCACGCTGAACGTGAACGACGACCCGGTGGGCATCAAGAGCATCGAGCACGCCATCATCGACCGC
>JANMYI010000582.1:0-1628 GCA_031381955.1 Burkholderiales bacterium | reverse complement strand
AGCGTCTTGTGCTTGGGCGTGGCGGTGAAGGCGAAGAAGCTGATGTTGGGCTGGCGCCCGCGGCGCAGCATGGCCAGCAGCATTGCCTCGTCGGCGGAGTCTTCGATACCCTCGTCGGCTGCCAGCGCCTGGGCCTTCTCGCGCAGGCCGGCGTCGTTGAGCAAGCCCTTCAGCTCCGCCGCCTGCTCGCCCGATTGCGAGCTGTGGGCCTCATCGACGATCACTGCGTAGCGCTGCTGCGGCAACGCGGCCATCTTGTCGGTGACGAAGGGAAATTTTTGCAGCGTGGTGACGATGATCGGCGTGCGCTCGGCCAGGGCCTGCGCGAGCTGGGTGCTGTCCTGGTCGATCTTCACCACCACGCCCTGCTTGTGCTCGAAGTCGAACACGTTGGCTTGCAACTGGCGGTCGAGCACGCGGCGGTCCGTGATGACGATGACGGAGTCGAAGACCCGCGCATCCTGGTCGTCGTGCAGGTTGGAGAGGCGGTGCGCCAGCCAGGCGATGGTGTTGCTCTTGCCACTGCCGGCCGAGTGCTGCACCAGGTACTGCCGCCCCGGCCCTTGCGCGCGCGCCGCGCTCACCAGCGCGCGCACGGCCGAAAGCTGGTGCCAGCGCGGAAAGATCAGGTTCTCCTTGACGATCTTCTGCTTGACCTGCTGCCCCTTGCGGCGCACCAGCACTTCCTTGGTGACCTTCTCCAACTGCACGAAGCGGCCCAGGATGTCGAGCCATGAATCGCGCGCCCAGGCTTCTTGCCACAGGTAGGCGGTGCGGTGTCCGGCCGGGTGCGGCGGGTTGCCGGCGGCGCCGGCATGGCCTTGGTTGAAGGGCAGGAAAGTGGTGGCCGCGGCTTCGAGCTTGGTCGTCATGAAGACCAGATCGGGATCGGCCGCAAAGTGAACCAGCGCGCGGCGGTTGAAGGCGAATACCGTCTCAACGGGATCGCGGTCCTGCCGGTACTGGCGCATCGCGTCATGCACCGTTTGGCCCGTGAACTGGTTCTTCAACTCGGCGGTAGCCAGCGGCAGGCCATTGAGCGAGAGCACCATGTCGAGCGAGTTCTCGTGGCGCTCGCTGTAGTGCACCTGGCGCGTGACGGTCAGGATGTTGGCGGCGTACTGCGCTTGCAGCTCAGGGTTCAGACCCGAGGCTGGCGCGAAGAAGGCCAGCTTGAAGTTCTTGCCGAAGCAGTTGAAGCCGTGGCGCAGTACCTCCAGTAGGCCGCTGGCGGCGATGGCCTTGACCAGATCGTCGAGCAGCGCGTCGCCGGCCTGTGCGCCGTGGTACGCCTGCACGGCGCTCCACGCTTTGGGCTGCGTGGCTTGGATGAAAGCCAGCAGCTCGGCTGGGAACAGCGCGCGCTTGCGGTCGAAGGCGAGCGGGTCACCGCGCTGCCAGCCGTGGGCGAGCAGGTGGTCCTCGATCGCGGTCTCGAAGGCCTTCTCGGTATGCACGCTGGTTCGGGTGGGCATGGTGGCGGCTACCTTGCTACGCGGCTGCGCGCACGTCGATACGGCCAGTGACGGCGGAGGTGATGAGGGTCGAGCGGTATTCGATGAGGCGATCAATCGTCTGACACGCAAGCAACTCCTGTCGAGCCAAGTGGGCAGTTGCTTCTTCGAGAT